>JAAYZL010000466.1 GCA_012514855.1 Clostridiales bacterium | reverse complement strand
GATGATCACGAGCGTGTTCGAGTACACGATGTACTTCGTGTGCATCACGGTGATTTTGAGCATCTTCGGCGTCAACGTGTCGAGCCTCATGGCGGTCGCCGGCGTCGGCGGCATCGCGCTGGGCTTCGGCGCGCAGACGTTCGTCAAGGACGTGATTTCCGGCATCTTTCTACTCTTGGAGGGCAGCATCGTCGTCGGCGACGTCGTCGAGATCAACGGGCTGTCCGGCGAGGTCGAGGCGATCGCGATCCGCACGACGAAGGTCAGAAGCCCGAAGGGAAACCAATATGTGATCCCGAACGGCGACATCCGCACAGTCGTCAACATGACGCGCGCCTATCAGAAGGCCGTCGTCGACGTGCGCTGTCCCTACGAGGAGTCGGTCGACCGCCTGACGGCGATCCTGCGCGACGAGATGGAGGACTGCTGGCGGGAGATCGACGGCCTTTCGGAGCCGCCGGACGTGCTCGGCGTGATCTCGTTCGACGTCGACGCGATGATCATCCGCGTGCTCTCGTCCTGCGCGATCAAGGAGAACTGGCGGATCGAGCGCGAGCTGCGCCGCCGGATCAAGGAGCGCTTCGACCGCGAGGGCGTCCGGATGCCGCACGTCGACAAACTGCCCAAGGCGTAGCGGACTATCCGAACGCCTCTTCATACGCGCGGATGCACTTTTCGACGATCTTCCTCGCGGCCGCGGCGTCCCCGAGCTCGCCGTCGATGACCGTCTGCAGCCCCTCGAGCGTCTTGTAGACGCTGAAAAAGTGCTGCATCTCGCTGAAGATGTGCGTGGGCAGCTCGCCGATGTCGCGGTAGCCGGCGTAGGTCGGGTCGTCGGGCGACACGCAGAGTATCTTTTCGTCGGGCCGGCCCTGGTCGAGCATCGTCATCGCGCCGATCGGGAACGCGCGCACGATCGACAGCGGCAAGAGCACCTCGCTCGAGATCAAGAGCGCGTCCAGCGGGTCGCCGTCGTCGGCGAGCGTGCGCGGGACGAAGCCGTAGTTCGAAGGGTAGTGCGTCGACGTGTAGAGTATGCGGTCGAGGATCAGAAGGCCCGTCTCCTTGTCCAGCTCGTACTTCTTCTTGCCGCCCTTCTCGATCTCGACGACGACGACGAACGCGTCCGGGCGAATCCTCGACGGGCGGATGTCGTGCCAGATGTTGCCCATATTTGCGCTCCTTCCGGGAAGGATATTGGGGTCCGCTCCTTAATTTGGGATGCGCGCGGGCAAATCATGCGCCCCCGGGGAATGAATATGCATGCGGAATTCATGAATATTATGGATATACAAACGAGGCCGGTTCCGGGGCGCGCGGCGGAGGCGGGAGGAGAGCGCCCCGAAAGCCCGACAGGAATTGGAAGGGGGCGCGAAATGCAAAACGCGCGCGGGGATGCAGGAAAGGATTCACGATTTCGCAAGGGCGGATCGCAGACGCTTCAAAAGCCGTCAAAACCGGGAAAGTTGTGATAACACTTGCGTAGTGCAGTTAAATTTACATAAAAGTCATTGACATGGGCGGCATACGGTGGTACGATGACCGAAATTCTTCGAAGGAGTGGATAAATATGAAACGGGTTTTCGCTCTGGTTCTTGCGCTCACGCTGCTGGCCTCTGCGGTTGCACTCGCGGAAGATTCTGTCAAGGTCGGCGTCATCGCCCCCGAGACCGGCGCCGTCAGCGTATACGGAATTGCGGTGCGCGACGCCGTGAAGCTGTATACCGTTGAATTCAATGACGCCGGCGGCGTCAACGGCAAACCCGTCGAACTGATTGTCTACGACGACAAGGGGGACCCGGTCGAGGCGCTGAACGCCTACAACAAGCTCGTCTACGAGGATGAGGTCGTGGCCATCATCGGCCCCGTCACCTCGGGCCCCACCTTCGGCGTCGCGGAGACCTCCGTCGCCGACGGCATCCCCTGCCTGACCCCGACCGCCACCCACCCGGACGTGACGACCTACGGCGACAATTACTTCCGCGCGTGCTTCGAGGACCCGTTCCAGGGCGGCACCATCGCGAAGTTCGCCGCGGCTGAGCTCTCCGCCAAGACCGCCGCGATCATCTACAACGCCGCGGACGCCTACTCGACGGGCCTGATGGAGTCCTTCACCGCGGCCGCCGAGGAGGCCGGCATGGAGGTCGTCGCCACCGAGGGCTACGCCACCAGCGACGTGGACTTCAAGGCGCAGCTTACGAACATCGCGGGCAAGGCGCCCGACGTGCTGTTCATCCCGGACTACTACAACACCTGCTACCTGATCGCCTCCCAGTCCCGTGAGCTCGGCATCGCCTCCACGTTCCTGGGCGTCGACGGAACCGACGGCGTGCTGTCGATCGAGGGCGCGGACTACTCCGTGTTCGAGGGCATGTACTTCCCGAACCACTATGCCGCCGACGATACCGGCGAGGCGGTCGTGAACTTCCGCGCGTCGTACGAGGCGGCTTACGGCGAGACTCCGAACGCGCTGGCCGCGCTCGCGTACGACGGGGCGAAGATCATGTTCGACGCGCTCAAGAACGTCGATGCTTCCGGCGTCGCGCTCGGGACGGACAGCTACGCGGCGGTCGTCGAGGCGCTCAAGGCCACGAACATCGACGGCGTGACCGGCAACATCACCTTTGACGAGAACAACAACCCCGTCAAGGACGTCGCGATCATCAAGATCGAGAATGGCAAGTACAACTTCTTCACGAAGTACTGATTGGGGCGGGCCATACCCAAGGGTCGCCGTGCGGAGCGGGCGCGTTGAGCGCGCGCTCCGCACGGGTTTCTGTCAAAAGCCCCGACCGGGAGCCCGGGGCTTTTCGGCGCGCTTTCGGGCGGGAGCAGAAACTGGAAGCGCTGATTTATTCAACGGCGGGAACGCCGGTCGCCGTAGCTGCGCTACGGCTTCCCGCCGGCTCCGTGTGGGGACGAAAAATCGCCTCGGCGCCCCACCATCCCATTAAATCATCGATTCCATAGAAATGTGGGGATACGATTTATGACGGTACTGTACCAACTGATCAACGGCGTGCAGATCGGGTCGATTTACGCTTTGGTGGCGCTTGGCTACAGCATGGTGTACGGCATTGTCCGGCTGATCAACTTCGCGCACGGAGACATCATCATGATCGGCGCGTACGCGGTCTGGTTTCTGATGGTGCGCCTTTTCGTGCCCGCGTGGGCGGCGGTTCCGCTTGCGATACTGTTCAGCGCGCTCTTGGGCATGGGCATCGAGAAGGTCGCCTACAAGCCGCTTCGGAATTCCGCCCGAATCTCGCTTCTGATTACGGCGATCGGCATCAGCTTCCTGCTGCAGAACCTCGCGCAGGTCGTGTTCGGCGCGGACCCCCGGATGTTCACGAACCTGTTCCCGGGCGGAATCCCGTTCGGCGGAAAGGATCTGCCGTACGTGACGGTCGTGACGGTCGCGGTCTCGGGGGTTCTGATGATCGGGCTGTCGATCCTCGTCAGCCGCACGAAGATCGGAAAGGCGATGCGCGCCGTCTCCGAGGACAAGGACACCGCGCAACTGATGGGCGTCAACGTCAACAACACGATCTCGTTCACCTTCGCGCTGGGCTCGGCGCTCGCGGCGGTTGCGGCGGTGCTCTACTGCTCAAGCTACGCGCAGATTCAGCCGACGATGGGCTCGATGCTCGGACTCAAGGCGTTCGTCGCGGCGGTGCTCGGCGGCATCGGCTCGATGCCGGGCGCGATGCTGGGCGGCCTTTTGATCGGCATGGCCGAGAGCCTGACGAAGGGCTATATAAGCTCCAAGCTCGCCGACGCCGTCGTGTTCGGAATACTGATCGTCGTGCTGCTGTTCAAGCCCGCGGGCATACTCGGCCGCGGCGTGCGCGAGAAAGTGTAGGTGGGCGGCATGAAGAAGACCGGCGAACCAAGGCGGCTGTTCTCCTCGACGTGGTCGAGATATCTTTTGAACGTCGCAAGCTCCGCTGCGCTTTGCCTCGTTCTCGTGTACCTGTCCGTCAGCCGCGCGGTCACCCCGTACACCTCGTCCCTGATCGTGCAGATCGGCTTCAACATCATCCTCGCGGTCAGCCTGAACCTCGCGGCGGGCTTCCTCGGGCAGCTGCCGCTCGGGCACGCGGGCTTCATGTCCGTCGGCGCGTACGCGGCGGCGCTGTTCACGAAGTCGATGGACCTGCCGGCGATGGTCGAGTTCCCGATCGGCATCGCGCTCGGAGCGGTCGTCGCGTTCCTGTTCGGCATCGTGATCGGACTTCCGGCGCTCCGGCTCAAGGGCGACTACCTCGCAATCATCACGCTGGGCTTCGCGGAGATCATCCGCGTCGTCATCAACAACCTCGAGTTCACCGGCGGCGCGATCGGGCTGCGCGGCATTCCCAGGTATTCGACGATCGCGTGGTCGTTCGTGTTTGTGTTCGTCACGATCTACGCGATCTCCTCGCTGATCCGCTCGCGGCACGGGCGCGCGATACTGTCGATTCGCGAGGACGAGATCGCGGCGGAGGCGTCCGGCATCTCGACGACGTATTATAAGGTGATCGCGTTCGCGATCTCGGCCGCGTTCGCGGGCGTCGCGGGCGGGCTGTACGCGCACACGATCGGCATCCTCCTCCCGGCGAATTTCGGCTTTATGAAGTCGGCGGAGGTTCTGGTCATGGTCGTGCTCGGCGGGCTCGGCTCGATCCTCGGCTCGGTGATCTCGGCGACGGTGCTCACGATCCTCCCGGAGCTTCTGCGCGGGTTCAAGGAATACCGGATGATCGTGTACGCGCTGGTGTTGATTCTGGTCATGATCTTCAAGCCCTCGGGCCTTTGCGGGCGGTATGACTTCTCGCTGGGTTCCGGCATCGACAGCGCATTTGCAAAAATTCGCGCGAAGATCCTCGGGAAGGGGGGGAACGCGAAATGACGGTGCTCGACATCCACAATTTAGGCATCAGCTTCGGCGGATTGCAGGCGGTCGACGAGTTCAATCTGGCCGTCGAGAGCGGCGAGATCGTCGGCCTGATCGGGCCGAACGGCGCCGGAAAGACGACGATCTTCAACCTGCTGACGAACGTATACAAGCCGTCGCGCGGCTCGATCCGGCTGACGGACGAGCTGACGCTCGGGAAGTCGACGCACGCGATCGCGCAGTCCGGCATCGCGCGCACGTTCCAGAACATACGGCTGTTCAAGGACATGTCGGTCATCGACAACGTGAAGGTCGCGCTGCACAACGGCATGCGCTACACGATCGCGGAGTCGTTTTTCCGGATGCCGCGCTTCTGGCGCGAGGAGCGCAAGGCGAGAAAGACCGCGCTGGAGCTTCTCGACGTGTTCGACATGCGCGACATGGCCGACCAGCCCGCCGGCAGCCTCCCCTACGGCGCGCAGCGCAGGCTCGAAATCGTGCGCGCGCTCGCGACGAACCCGAAGGTGCTGCTGCTCGACGAGCCCGCCGCGGGCATGAACCCGTCGGAGACGCAGGAGCTTCTCCCCACGCTCAAGGACATCCGCGACCGGTTCGGCGTCGCGATCATATTGATCGAGCACGACATGAGCCTCGTCATGAAAATCTGCGAGCGGATTCTGGTGCTCAACTACGGCCTGATCATCGCGGAGGGGACGCCGGAGGAGATCAAGAACAACCCGGTCGTCATCGAGGCGTATCTCGGCCAGCAGAGGGGGGAGTAGCGTGCTCAAGGTCAACGACCTAAACGTCTATTACGGTGCGATCCACGCGCTGCACGGCGTGTCCTTCGAGGTCAACCAGGGCGAGATCGTGACGCTGATCGGCGCGAACGGCGCCGGAAAATCGACGACGCTGAAGACCATCTCCGGCCAGATGCGCTCGAAGACCGGCTCGATCGAGTTCCTGGGCGAGAAGCTCGACGGCCTCGCGCCCTACAAGGTCGCGCGGATGGGCATCGCGCAGGTCCCGGAGGGCCGCAAGATCTTTCAGCAGCTCACCGTCGAGGAAAACCTCGACATCGGCGGCTACACGCAGGAGCCGGACGCGGTCAAGGCGGCGGCGGAGGACGTGTTCAAGCGCTTTCCGCGGCTCAGGGAGCGCAGGAAGCAGGTCGCGGGCACGCTCTCCGGCGGCGAGCAGCAGATGCTCGCGATCGGCCGCGCGCTGATGGGCAGGCCGAAGCTGATGATGCTCGACGAGCCGTCGATGGGCCTCGCCCCGAAGCTCGTCGACCAGATCTTTGACATCATCCGGGAGCTCAACCGCGGCGGCGTGACGATACTGCTCGTCGAGCAGAACGCGCTGATGGCGCTTAGGCTCGCGTCGCGCGGCTACGTGCTCGAGACCGGGCGCGTCTCGATTGCGGACGCGTCGGAGAACCTCCTGAAAAACGACCGCGTGAAGCGCGCGTACCTCGGCGGCTGAGTGATACAAGAGGTAAAGGCATGGGAAAACCATATGCAAATCACACGCGGCGGGCTCCCTTTCGGGGCTCGCCGCGGTTGAATTTTGGGGCCTGTTCCGGGCATGGAGGGGGCATGTCCACGTCCGCCGCGAATATAATGGAGCACAGGGGGTGCGGCGGATGCGGAGGGGATGGCTGGTGGCAATTTCGGCGGTGTTGTCTCTTCTGATTGTGGGCGCCATGCTGCTCGCGGTCTCCGACTGCCTGCGCTCGTGCTCGCGGGTTGAGCTCTCGAAGGTGCTCGGCGTGCTCGCGGAGAAGGCGTCCGAGGCAAGCTCCGGCAGCGCCGGCGATCCCGGCAACACCGCGCGCGATCCGGAATTTCCGGATGCCCGTGTGCCTTCGGCCCCGTGCCTTGACGCGTCGCCCGTCGAGCTGATCGGCGACCCTTGTGCCCGCACGCTCCGGGACGTCCCGGTGCGCCGCTGAGCCGCGCCCCCGGCAACGAAGAGAAGAACCGCGCGACCGACCGCGCCGCCTGAAGTGAAGGTCAGGCGGTGCTTTTTGGCAGGGAGACGGTGAAGGAACTGCCCTCGCCGACGCGACTCTCGGCGGCCGCGGTTCCGCCGTGCGCCTCCGCGATCGACTTAACGATCGCGAGCCCTATGCCCGAGCCCCCGCTCAGCCGGCTCCGGGACTGGTCGGCGCGGTAGAACCTTTCGAACACGTGCGGCAGATCCTTTTCGGAGATGCCGCAGCCGGTGTCCGAGACGGTGAACCCGGCGAACCGGGCGTCCTCCCACACGCGAACTTCAATTTTGCCGCCCTCGGGCGTGTACTTGACCGCGTTCGCGATCAAATTGATCAAGACCTGCCGGAGCCGGTCGGGGTCGGCGGGAATCTCGACCGGACCGCCGCTTGCCGACGCATGCAGCTTCTTCTCCGGAAACTGCGCCTGAAACCCCGCGAGGGCGCTGTCCGCGAGCGCGCGGAGCTCGACCGGGCGCTTTTCAAGCCTCGGCGCGCCCTCGATGCGCGCGAGGCTCTCCATGTCGCCGACGAGCGCGCTGAGCCTGAGCAGCTCCTCGTGGCAGCTTTGGAGGCGCTCGGGCGTCGGCGCCCACACGCCGTCGATCATCGCCTCCATGTGCGTGCCGACGGTCGTGAGCGGCGTCCGGAGCTCGTGCGCGACGTCGCTGATCAGCCGCCGCCTGAGCGCCTCCTGCGTCCCGAGCGACTCGGCCAGGTGGTTGACCGACTGGATCAGCTCGTCCGTCTCGCGCGCGTTCGTCCGAACGTCGATGCGCTCCCGGTAGTCCCCGCCCGCCATGCGCTTCGCGGCTTTGGCGGCGCGGAGGATCGGCGCGATGAGCCTGCGCGCGGACAGAAGCCCCACCGCGAGCGACAGCAGCAGCGACGCGCCGCCGACCGTGAGCAGCACGCGGTTCAGGGTCGACAAAAACCGAAACTCGCTGTCGGACAGGAAATACGGCCCGTAATAGGTAATGGTCGCGTAGCCGACCGGCGCGCCGCCGGACAGGAGCGGCGTCTCCGTCGACGTGAACGCGCCGTTGACGCTCTTCTTCATGCGGCTCGTGATGTCGGCCATCATCTGGGCGCAGGAGGTCGAGTCGTGCTCCTCGGTCGCCCAGACGACGTTCCGGTCGCCGTCCTCGACGCGGATCAGGTAGCCTTCGTACATCGCGCCCATGCCGATGATGTGCAGCGCGTCGGCGTCCCACCGGCCGACGTACTGCCGGCCGATGTCCCGGACGAGCTGCTGCGACTTCGACCTCTGCTGGTCGGCGACGTACCGCGTGAACTGCCGGTTGATCAACAGGTTCGAAAGCAAGCTGATCAGCGCGACGGTCAGCAAGAGCACCGCCGCGAGCGTCAGCGGCAGCTTCGACTTCAGGCTACGAGCGGCCATGCGCGCCGCCTCCGAACTTGTAGCCGACGCCGTGCACCGTCAGGATCAGCGCCGGGTTCTTCGGGTCGTCCTCGATCTTCTGGCGGATGTTCTTGATGTGGCTGTCGATCGCGCGGTGGAAGCCGTCGAACCCGTCGCCGAGCGCGGACAGGATCAGCTCGTCGCGCGTGAACACCTTCGTCGGGTATTTGACGAGCGCCGACAGGATCTTGAACTCGTTCGGCGTCAGCGGCACGGGCGTTCCGCGCTTCTTGACGGAATGCGCCTCGAAGTCGACCTCGAGGTCGCCGAACGTATTGCGGTTGTAGAGCGGCTTCAGGTCGTCCGCCGAGCGGCGCAGCACCGCCTCGACGCGCGCGAGCAGCGCCTTCAGGCCGAAGGGCTTCGCGATGTAATCGTCCGCGCCGACCGACAGCCCGTTGACCATGTCGTCCTCGCCGGACTTCGCGGTCAGCATGATGACCGGCACGCGCGACGCGCGGCGGATCTCCAGGCAGACGTCCTCGCCGCTGATGTCCGGCAGCATCAGGTCGAGCAGCACCAGCGACACCTTTTCGCGCGCCAGTATCTCGAGCGCTTGCCTCCCCGTCCCGGCGGAGAGCACGCGAAAGCCGCGGCTCGCGAGATACGCGGCCACGACTTCGATGATCTTCGGCTCGTCGTCGACGACCAGAATTCGGTTCACGGGACACCTCCGGGGATATTATACCACATCCGGCGCCGCTCAAGCTATCGGCAGCAGGAGCAGCCGGGAAGCCGGCCGACGTCCAAAGGCGGCAGCGCCTCCGCCGCGGGAAGCGCCGCCTGGTCTACCGGGCCGTCGACGACGGTGATCGAGCTTCGGATCATGCCCATCCAGCAGGTATAGGCGAACGTCCCGGCCTTCTCCGGCGTGAACTCGATCAGGTTGTCGCCCGCGGAGAGCGCCTTTTCGATGCCGTACTCGCGGACGAGGATGCGGTTGTTGCAGCCGTTGAGCGCGTTCGGCTCCGCGTGGATCGTCCACTTGACCGGCACGCCCGCGCGCACCGAGATCGGCGTGTAGCCGTAGGGAGAGAGCTCGGTCTTTACGATCTGCACGTTTTCCTTGGCCGGCGGTACAACGCCGTCTTCATCCGGCGCAACCGGCGCGGCCGGCTCGGGCGCGCTGGCATACGCGACGCTGCCCCTCGGCGCGGAGACCGGGATCGAAACGCCGGCGAGCCCGAGCCCGTTTCCGAGCATCGCGACGCCCATCACGGCGACGAGCGCCGCACCGACGGCGATCATCCGCCCCGCCGAGCGGCGGCCGAGCGCGGAGCCGAGAGCTCCCAGCACGAACATCAGAGGCACCGTTCCGAGGCTGAACATCAGCATCGCGACCGCGCCCTTGACGGGGCTGCCGGTCGAGAGCGCGTAAATCTGCATCGCCTGCAGCGGTCCGCAGGGCATCAGCCCGTTGAGCAGCCCCACGTACAGCGCGCTGTCGCTTTTCTCGCGCTTTCCGGCGATCTTGCGCGACAGGAACTTCGGCATCGACGGCGTCAGGCGCTTGAGCCACGGGAACGCGTTCATCAGGTTCAGGCCCATGACGACCATGAACGCGCCGGCGATCAGCTGCACCGCGGCCTGCGCGCCCGGCGACAGCTTCACGACCGAGCCGAGCGCGCCGACCGCGAAGCCCACGACCGTGTACGAGATCACGCGGCCGAGGTTGTAGAGTATGCTCGGCCGAAGCGCGCGCGCGCCGCCCGAGGACTTTCCGACTGTCTGCGACAGATTGATGCCGCCGCACATCGCGACGCAGTGCACCGACGTCAGGAGCCCCACGACGAACAGCATGCCGATGCCCATGCCCTCCTTCGCCTCCGGAAACGCGTTGAAAAACGCGAACAGCCCGAAGCGGCTGCCGACGAAGAAGAACGCGAGCAGCCCCGCCGCGATGAGCAGCCCGCGCGCCGGGCCAGAGGAGGATTTTGTTTCCGCCGCGCCGGATGCGGAGCTCGTCTCCGCGGCCGCCGGATACCCGAGCTTCCCAAGCGCGCGCTCGATGTCCTCCGGGGAGACCCTCCCGGGGTCGAACGCGGCCTTCACGCGCCCCGCGCGGTAGCTGGCGTCGGCGCGCTCCACGCCCAGCGCGGCGAGTTTTTTTTCGATTTTCGCCTCGCAGCCCGCGCACGTCATGCCCTCCACATGCCACACCCTCGTCAAACGCCTCTCAGACATACGATCTCCTCCTGTCTCGAATCGATGGTATGATCGTATCAAAGAGATGTGGAGGTTTTGTGTAATCGCCGAATTTTCTTTTCAACCCCTCCGGGAGGACTCCCAGCGCGAAATGAAAACCGGCCCGCTCGGTTCGGGCCGGTCAGACCATCAACAAACACCGCTCCTCCCTTG
>JAAYZL010000465.1 GCA_012514855.1 Clostridiales bacterium | reverse complement strand
GAGCGGCACGCTGCCGCTGGGGACGACGGTCTCGGTCTACGCCTATTCCGGCACGTGGGCCTACGTCGGCAAGGACGCCTCGCGCGGCTTCATGCAGATCAAGCACCTGAACAAGGACGTCTATTCGGCGCTCTCGTCGGGAAGCTCGGGCTCCTCGGTGCTGGCGCTTCAAAAGGCGCTCGAGGCGCTCGGCTACTTCGACGGCATCCCCGCGGGCAACTACAGCTCCCTGACCGAGCAGGCCGTGGCCCGGTTCCAGTCGGCGGTCGGGCTGACCGCCAACGGCAACGCGGATCAGGCGACGCTGCGCGTGCTCGTCGGCGGCTACGCGCCGGCCTCCCCGCTTCTGTCGCTGACGCTCTCGCAGGGGAACTCCGGCAGCAATGTCGAGCGGCTGCAGGTGCGGCTGTACTACAAGGGGTACCTGACGAAGACCTCGAGCGTCGACTCCGACTTCGGCAGCATCACGACCTCGGCGGTCAAGCTGTTCCAGACGGCCGCGGGGCTTTCCGCGACGGGCAAGGCCGACCCCGCGACGATCAAGAAGCTCTACTCGAACGACGCGCCGAAGAACTCGAAGACCGCGCCCGACGCGACCAAGCCCGGCAACGACGGCGACGGCGACGGCGGCTCCACGACCGACAAGCTGCCGGCCAACCCGACGCGCTCCGAGAAGATCGAGTACGCGATCTACCTCGCCCAGCAACAGCTCGGCAAGCCCTATGTCTACGGCGCGACCGGGCCGAACTCCTACGACTGCTCGGGCCTGACGACCTATTGCTTCAAGAAGATCGGCGTGTCCCTGAGCCGCACCGCCTACGCGCAGGGCTACAACAACGGCACGAAGATCGACGGCCTCTCGAACATGCAGCGCGGCGACATCGTGTGCATGGACACGATTTCCGACAGCGACCTGTGCGACCACGTCGGCATCTACCTCGGCAGCAACGGCAAGTTCATCCACGCCTCCTCGGGCGGCGGCAAGGTGATGATCTCGAGCCTGACCTCCGGCTACTACAACCGCGTGTTCTCTTGGGGGCGCAGAGTATTATAATCGCAGTTCAATCCGTCACCTCCGGCACTTGCCGGGGGTGATATTTTTGTGCTATACTGGTTTCAATTGAAAATGAATCACAGGGAGGCGAATCTATGGACAGGGTTCGGGTGGCGGTCGTCGGCCTCGGGTTCGGCGGGGAGTTCGTGCCGATCTACAGGGCCTGGGACAGGACGGAGTGCGTGGCGGTGTGCCGCCGCGACGGGGACAAGCTCAACCGGTTTGCCGACGAATTCGGCATCCCGAAGCGGTATACGGACTACCGCGAGATGCTCAGGGACCCCGACATCGACGCCGTGCACATCAACTCCGACCTCGAGAGCCACGCGTGGATGTCGATCGAGGCGCTGAAGGCCGGAAAGCACGTCGCCTCGACCGTCACGATGGCGATGACGATGGAGGAGTGCGAGGAGATCGTCCGGCTCGAGCACGAGACCGGCAAGGTCTACATGATGATGGAGACCGCCGTGTACACGCGCGAGTTTCTGTACTTCAAGAAGCTCTACGACGAGGGGAAGATCGGGCGGCTGCAGTTTCTGCGCGGCTCGCACCAGCAGAACATGTCGCTTCCGGGCTGGCCCGCGTATTGGTACGGGCTGCCGCCGATGTGGTATCCGACGCACGCGGTCGCGCCGCTTTCGGAGATTCTGCGGAAGCCCGTCAAGCGCGTACGCTGCCTGGGCTCCGGGCGCATACGCGACGAGTATCAGGTGCGCTACGGCTCGCCCTTCGCGGCCGAGTGCGCGCAGTTGGAGTTTTTGAACTCGGACGTCGCGGGCGAGGTGACGCGCACGCTGTTCGACGCGATCCGCCAGTACCGCGAGAGCTTCGACTTCTACGGGACCGAGGGGTCGTTCGAGTGGGAGCAGCTCGCGGGCGAGCATCCGGTGCTGTTCACGGGCTTTGAGGACGCCGCGCGCGTCGTCGTCCCGGACACCGACCACATGCTCCCCGACCAGATCGCGAAGTTTTCGCTCGAGCACCAGATCATCGACGACCAGCACGTCTCGTTCATCCAGGGCAGCGGCCACGGCGGAAGCCACCCGCACATGGTCAACGAGTGGATCTCGGCGATCCTCGAGGGCCGGCCCTCGCACGTCAGCGCGCGCGTCGCGGCGAACTGGACGGTCGCGGGGCTGCTCGCGCACGAGAGCGCGATGCTCGGCGGCGAGGTGCTGGATATGCCGGATTGGGCGCTGTTCTAGGTAAGCACTGATTTATTCGGTATTGCCTTGCGGAATCCAGCGAGGGATTATTGTTCCCGGCGCTCCTCCCCTGGGAATGGATGAAGGGGTCGAAACCCCTTCATTTTCAATCCGCAGGCGACGGAATGCATTGGGGAAAACGCCTGCGTTTGCGGAGAAAAATGCCCATCCGCTTGGCCTTCGCCCGAAATTGCGAAATTCCAGAAGGCCGGCCAAAGCGTTGAAAACGAAATTTCACGGCGCCTTCTTACCACCATCCTCCGCTCAGCGAGTCGAAGTCCCCCTTGCCGAGCAGCCCGCCGCTGCGGTCGATCCAATACGGCGTGTTGAACGTCCCCCAGCCCGACTCGAGCAGCACCCCGGCGTATCCGGGCTTTTCAAAGTTGTACGCGTTGCCCCAGATCGGCTCCACCACGACGTTTCCCTTTGTATCGAGGAATCCCCAGCGCTCGTTGTCGCCCTTGAACGCGGCGAGGCCGTTCGCAAAGGGGCGCGCGTCCGCGAGCGTGCAGGGGATGACGAGCGCGCCGGTCTTGTCTATGAAGCCGTATTTCCCGGTTCCGGCCTCCTGGACGAGCGCGAGGCCGTCCGCGGCAAAGTTCTCGGCGTTCCTGCACATCGGCTCGACGGCGATCTTGCCGGACGCGTCGAAATACCCGTAGCGCGTTCCCTGCAGGCCCGCCTGCTCGAAGCGCGCCAGGCCGTTTGCAAACGTGTACGACTCTCCGAGCCCGTCGAGCAGCACGTTTCCGCTCGCGTCGATCATCTGCCATTCGTCCGCGATGACGGAGGGGCCGCTGTCCATGTCGCCAACAGGCCCGTCGTAGACGAACGCGACGCCGGAGCGGAAGCTGGTCGCGTACTTCCATTGGGTTGCGAACGCGTCGCTCCCGTCGGGCTTGAGATAGCCGTGCCGGTCGTCCTGCTCGACGAGCGCGAAGCCCTCGGAGAATTCCTCGGCGTAGTCCCACGTCGGCTCGCTCAGCCACGAGCCGTCCGTCCGGATGAAGCCGTAGCCCGAGCTCGCGTGCGCGCGCGCCGCGCCCTCGCGGAAGGCGTCGACGTAGTCGCAGTTGAGTTTGGCCAGCACGTTCCACTGGGAATCGACGAGTATGCAGCCGTTGAAGCCCTTCGCCGCGTCAAGCAGCGCTTGCACGCGCGGGTCCGCCGCCACCTTGCCGGGGCCGGGCCTCACCTCGTACAGCGCGACCCTGTCCGGGGCGAGCAGATCGGCGCTCCGGGCCGCAAAACCCAGTCCCACGCCGCTGCCGATGTCGACGAAGGAGCGCTGGTAGTTGGACGATTGATCGGAAATGGCGCAGGCCGCGCCGCCGAACGCGTACTCCAGCGAGCCCCATTCCGGCTCGATGGCGAACGCCCCGCTCGGGTCGACGAGCCCCACGCGCGAGTTGAGTCGAACCCTGGCCAGCGGCCGGCCCTCGACCCATTCCTCGGTGAACGGCCCCGCGGCGTCGAACCGCGCGGAAACGAGCGCGTTCCCGTTTGCGTCCTCGAGCCCCAGTTTTCCGACCTCCTCGAACCAGCGCACGCCGTATTGCTCGACGTACACCGGGCGGGCGATTTCCTCCGCGAGGCACGCGCAGGGGACGAGAAGCGCGCAGATCAGAAGCAAGACAAGCCTTTTCATGGAATCCTCCTTTCGGGTGTGGCAGAATCTTCCTGTTAGATGCACAAAGGGCAAAAACGGTTGCCTGTCCTAACGAAAGCGCAATAAAAAGGCGCCCGCGCGGGGACGCCTCTCGGTTGCCGGTCACCGGTTCATATGCGTTCTGCATCATCGCACGCCGAGGATTCCGCCGGAGCGGTCGATGAAATACTGGTGTTCGTAATCCCATCGATCCGGGTAGGGGAGGTATACGTTGGCAAATCCGGGGTTTTCGAAGCCGTCCGTGTACTCCCAAAACGGCTCGACGGCGACGTTGCCCTCGGTGTCGATGAAGCCCCAGCGGCCTTCTTCGTTCTCAAACGCGGCGAGGCCGTTGGAAAAGTTCTCCGCGTCCGCGTATTTGCAGGGGATTTTGAGCGCGCCGGTCCTGTCGATGAAGCCGCACTTTCCGATTTCGGCGTCGTACACGGGCGCCAGACCGTCGTCGGAGAAGTCGCCCGCACCCTCCCATACCGGCTCGATGGCGATTTTCCCGGACGTATCGAAATACCCGTACAGCGTGCCGTACAGGTCGCTTCGGGCGAAGACCGCGAGGCCGTTTAGTTGCCCATGCCCTTGAGCGCGCGGAAGATCATCTCGTCGAGCTTGTCGGTCTGGCCGGAGACGGCGCCGACCGCGCGCGCGGCCTCGCTCGCCCCGTAGCCCAGCGCCATCAGCGCCGCGACCGCCTCGCTCTCGACGCCCTTCGGGATTGGCGCGACGCCCGCCTGCCCGGTCAGTTCCGCGCTGTCGACCTTGTCGCGCAGTTCGAGCACGAGCCGCTGCGCGGTCTTCTTGCCGATGCCGGGAACCCGTGTCAGCGCGTTCGCGTCGCCGGCGACGAGCGCGAGCGACAGATCCTTCAAGGGCAGCGAGGACAGTATCGACAGCGCCGTCCGGGGGCCGATGCCGGAGACGGTGCG
>JAAYZL010000464.1 GCA_012514855.1 Clostridiales bacterium | reverse complement strand
TTCCTCCAGGAAGCTAACCTTCTTTACGTTCGTTTCCTCCCCCGCCTCTCTGTTTTCCATTATATCACAGAGTGGCGGTATATGGAAGAATTAATATTTTGGCTCAGTATCAGGCATGCGACATCATCTCCAGAATCGACTCCGGCGCAACGGGCAGCTTCGTCACGGGCCTTCCGATCGCATTTTCCACCGCCGCCGCCAATGCCGGCGCCGCGCCCACGATGGTCAGCTCCCCCAGGCCGCGCGCACCATACGGGCCGACTGCGGATTTGGTCTCGATCAGGCGGTATACAACAGGCGGCAGATCGAGACATGTCGGCAGAATATAGTCGGTCAGGCTGCACTGGCGCGGCCTTCCGTCCCGGACATCGAACACCTCCATGGCGCCGTAGCCCAGCCCCTGCGCCATTCCGCCCTCAATCTGCCCGGCGACGATCCGCTCGTCGATGGGGGTCCCTATGTCGTACACCGCCCAGACGCCCGCGATCTCATACGCGCAGGTCACGGGATCAAGCTCCACCTCGACCACGTTCGCGCCCCATGAGTATTCCAGGTAGGCGTCTCCCTCGTGGCGATCCTTGTCCCACGAAAAGCCCTCGGGGTATCGGAACCCTGCGTCCACTTCGCATTCCGTCTCCGCCCAGCGCTCCTTCAACTGCACTGCCGCGCCCTCCAGCAGCTTGCCCACGACCAAGATCGTACGGGAGGCGACCGTCGGCCCCGAATCCGGGCAAGTTTCCGTGTCCGGGTAATCGTTTTTCACCTTGGAAAGGGGGATGTCCAGCGTCCGCGCGACGATCTTGGCGAGGGTGGTCATCGCCCCCTGCCCGATCTCGGTGCTGGAGGCGTATATGCGCACCGTGCCGTCCGCATACTTTTTTAGCCGCACGTGGGCTTGGATCAGGTCCCGCTCGCCCGCGCCGGTGAACCCGCAGCCATGAAAAAACACCGAGCACCCGATTCCGCGCAGTTTGCCGCCGTTTTCCCTCGGCGCGCGGCGCTTTTCCTCGTAGCCGGACAGGAGGCACGCCGCGTCGACGATTTCGTTCAAGCGCACCGGGCTTCGAAACCTGCCGCCCGTGGAGGTTTCGTCCCCCTGCCGGAAAAAATGCGCGCGTCGGAGCGCCAGGGAATCGACGCCCTGCCGCCGCGCGATGTGCTCCATGTGCATTTCGATGGCAAAGAACGCCTGCGGCCCGCCGAAGCCCCGGAACGCGCCGCTCACGACCTTGTTCGTCGCGTAGGCGCGCCCCCGAACGCGGAGGTTTTCCACCGCGTACACACCGCCGCAGGAGTAGATCATGCGCTGCAGCACCACGCTCGACAGCCCGGAATAGGCGCCCCCGTCCGCGGCCACGTCGACCTCGCGCGCGATGATGCGGTTCCCCTCGTCGAGATAGCTCTTCATGCGAATGACCGAGGGATGGCGCTTCGTCGTACAAAGGATATCCTCTCCCCGGTCGAACACGAACTGCACCGGCCGCCCGGTCTTGACGGCCGCCAACGCCGCGTGCACTGCGGGAATGGAGGGGTATTCCTCCTTGCCGCCGAAGCCGCCGCCGGTCGGAAGCTGGATCACACGGATGCGGGCACCCTCCCACCCCAGCGCCTGGGACAGCGCCCTCTTGACATAATAGGGGCACTGCATGGACCCGCGAACCGTGACGCCGCCGCCCCCGCATTCCGCGAACATGCCCTGCGGCTCCAAATAGGCCTGCTCCTGATAGCCCGTGTGAAATTCTTCCTCTATGGAGTCCACCGCGCGCCGTATCGCGGCATCCGCGTCGCCCTTTTCATATTCGTACGCGGCGAACCACGGTTTGTCACCGCAGATAAAGTCCGATGCGCGCGCCATCGCCTCCTCCAGCGTCAGTATCGGCGGGCGCTCCTCGTATTCCACCTCGATTTGCCGCAGTATTTCGTTAAGCGCCGCCCGGTCGGGGCCGACGACGAGCAGGATCGGCTCCCCGATGTAGTTGACACAGTCTTTTGCCAGAAAAGGCTGATCGTCCGCCACGATGGGCACCGCGTTTTTCCCCGGGATATCGCGCCAATCGACCGTCCAATGATCCTCGGGGAGCGGCGGCACGCGCACCGCCCGAATCCATGCCCGCGGCTTTTCCGAACGGAGGGTTTTGGCGAACAGCATCCCCTCGCGGCGAATATCCGCGCAATACTCCGCCGTGCCCGCGATCTTTTCGTCAAAGTCGAATCGACCGACCGCTCCCTCCGCGGGTTTCATCGCACTCACCGCCTGTCAGCCGTTCAAGGGCAATTTTGTATGCCTCCACGGTGTCTATGTCGGTCAGGATGCCGGGGCAGTCCACCGCCACCCGCGTAGAACCGTATGCCGCGATGAATTGCCGCAGACTTTCGCAGGCTTCGTCCCGCAAAAGCGCCGGAATAACGGAGCGGTTCAGCAGCACGGGATGCCCCGCGCGCCCCTTCCATTCGGGCAGGACGATTTCTCCGTCCGCCGCCAGCAGCGCGGCATATACCCCCGGCTCGACAAGGGGACAGTCGCCGGGCAGCACAAACACCTTGTCGGCGTGTGTGCGCCGCAACCCCGCCTTGACGGAGCCATACATCCCCGCCGCGAAATCGGGGTTGTGCACGAGCAGAACGCCTTCCCGGCCGCGAAGGATGTCCGCCACGGTTTCGGCGTGAGCACCCGTCACGACGTAAATCCGTGCGCAAAAGGGCCGCATGCTTTCGACGCTGCGCTCGAGCATGGTTCGTCCCGCCAACCGGAACACCAACTTGCAGTCCGGCGCGGTTCGGCTGGAGCGCCCCGCGGCCAAAATGACGCCTTCGGTCTCTATCGCGCTCACCCGCATTTCCGCCGATGTATTCGAATGATCCGTCAGTAGATCATGTGATCCGATTGCCTGTATTCCTCGTACAGCGCGAGGCCTTCCGCGCGGTCGATCTGCCGCGCTTCCAATACCGGCCCTTCTCCATCGCGCAGGTAGCGGTAGATCATGCCGTCCCGAAAGCCGATTTTCTCGGCCTCGCACGCCGCGGACGCATAGTAAATCTTTCGGATGTTTGCCCAGATGATCGCCGACAGGCACATGGGGCAGGGTTCTCCGGTTGCGAACAGCGCGCAGCCCGACAGGTCGTGGCTTTGCAGCTTCCCGCATGCCCGGCGGATGGCGAGTATTTCCGCGTGCGCCGTGGGATCGTTGGTCGAGAGCACCTCGTTGCTCGCCGCACCGAGGATTTCCCCATCCTTGACGATCACGGCCCCAAACGGGCCTCCCTTCCCCAGGCGCATCCCCGTTCTCGCCTCGTCAAAAGCAACCCGCATATATTCGTTCATATGATCACATCTTTCCGATGCCGGATTAGACTGCATGCCCCTTTACACGATCGTGCACAACTGCTTTTCTCCGGAAACCACCCTAAAACGCATGTCCTTAAACGGTGGCAGAAACTGGGACGATGTACTGTCAGCAAGGGACCGTGCACGGAAATGCCTGAAGGTCTCCAACCCGAAGTTTGACAGCGTGTTGAGCGCAGACGCTGGCATTTTCAATGATGGGTATGATAACCGGCGGTATTTCTGGTGCAACGGCGAAACTTAAATGTGATCCTATGCTCTCATTTGCCGGGGACTTCCATTTGTTCATCCCTGGTGGCCATTGATCCCGTTAGGCGTTTAGGTCGGGCAGGATGGCTGCTCGACTTATGCAATGGTCCGGATCGCGCAAGGGGCGAGTCATCCGACCAGGAACGCTTCTATAGACAATATATTATACTCCTCGGCGGCGTGTGTCAAGTGTCGCGAGGTATTCGTCTATGCTCGCGCTCGACCCGGTTCCGGAACAGCCGCCGGAACCGGAACCACCGGCAGTGCCGGAAACACAGAACGAACCGGCCCCCCGCCCGAGCCGGAATCCATTGAAGAGGCGCCGCTGCTCTCGAAACTCGGCGCGCTTCCGTTCCCTGTAGCGATCGCGGAGCCCGGGAATTTCATCGCGTCCGGGTCGCTTTTGCTCGGCTCGCTGGGCGAGCCCGCAGTCATGAACGTGGACACGGGCGAACAGTACCTGACGCTTCGGGAAGCGGTCGACGAGGCGGAGAGCGGCCAGACGCTCGAGGTGCCGGAGGACTTAAAGCTCGACGCGGGCGTCGTCATCGACAAGGCGCTCACGCTGATCTCCGACGGGCTGCACGCGATCGTGCGCGGCGACTACTTCGCGGAGCCTTTGTTGGAGGTCGAGGGAGCGCTGGCGCTCGGCGGTGGCGGGTCGCCCACGCTGAACGGCGGCGACACCGGAGGAAGCGTCGCGACGGTCGATTCCGGCCGGCGCTTACCATGCGCTCCGGGGTGACGATCAAGGGCGGCACGGAGAGCGGCGTGTACAACGAGGGGACTTTCACGATGTCCGGCGGCGCGATCACCGGCAATGCGGCGGTGTCCGAAGGCGGTGGTGTGACCAACTACGGCACGCTTACGATGACCGGCGGGATGGTCTCCGGAAACGATGCTGGCGTCGGCGACGTGTACAACGACGGCGAATTCACGATGTCCGGCGGGATGATCTTCGGCAACACGGCGGACTTCGGCGGCGTCGCGTATCATGTGGGCGGCACGTTCACGATGAACGGCATCTCGCTCATCGACGGCGAGGTATTCTGGGCGAGTCCATGACCATTTCGATCGGCGCGGGCTTTTTAATGGGCTACGCGCGGCTCAGGCTGAACCCTTATTTTGAGGGGCGGCCGGTCCTGTCGGGATTGGGCGAAGGAGAATACACCACGGCCCTGCGCGAGAACTTCCCGATCATGCCCTTCGACGATCGCGGCTGGACGATCGACGCGAACGGACAGCTTGCGCAGGTGACCTACGTGGCCCGGGTCAGCGGGGACGACCCACCGGACGAATCCTTCACGACGCTTGCCGAGGCGCTGATCGAGGCGGACGACCGCGGCACGGCGACGATCACGCTGCTTGCCGACGTGCAGCCGTGGCGGCGGCGTACACGTCCTGAGCCCCGCTACGCTGGACACCGGAGATACCTTTGTCGAAACGACTCTGTACTTCGGGGATGCCCCGACCATCGACCAGACCGTTTGGCTTAAGCCAGAGAACGCATTCGCTCTGGGCACGGCCCTGGTGTCGACGACAGATTTGGGCTGGCTCTCGGAGGACGATTTCGCGCTGGACGACATGCCC
>JAAYZL010000065.1 GCA_012514855.1 Clostridiales bacterium | reverse complement strand
GTGTCGCTCTCCGCTTGCCGTAGCGCTGCTACGCCTGCGCTTCGGCTCCTTGCCGGGAACAAAAATCCCTCGCCGGATTCCACAACTTCCGTAGTGGGCGGAGCACCAGGGGTTTCCGCCTTGAGCGCCCGCAAGGGCTTGATAAGGAACCGGGTGCGATGCCCGGGCGAACTCGTCGCCGTAAGTGGGAGGGCGCGCGCAAAGCCACTGTCCTTCGGGATGGGAAGGGCGCGCGGCCTGTGAACACGAGTCGGAAGACTTGCTCAGGGGTATTTTGCGAATCCGCGCACGAGTACCTGCCGCGGATGCGCCCCCCACAGGGGGAAAGGAAAGAAAGATGCGAAACAAAAAGACCCTCTACATTGCCCTCGCCCTGGTGGTTGCGGCCGCGCTGATGGCCGGCGCGTACTTCCTGTTCATGCCCAAGGGAACCGCCGGCGCAAAGCAGCTGGCCGTTCGGGTGGTCGGCAAGGATGGCGAAACGGCGGATTTCTCCTTCAGGACCGGGAGCGAATACCTTCGCGGCGCGCTCGAGGAGCAGAAACTGATCGCCGGCGACGAGAGCGAATTCGGCCTCTATGTGCGCACCGTAAACGGCTATACGGCCGACGATTCCAAGCAGGAGTGGTGGCTGTTTACCAGGAACGGCGAGTCCCTGATGACCGGTGTCGACGCGACGCCGATCGCCGACGGCGAGCAATATGAGATTGCGCTGACGACGGGCTACTAGGATGAACTGCCCGCGGCGCTTCACCCTCTCCTCGCGGGAGCTGGTGGTGCTGGGACTTTCGACGGCGCTCCTGTTCGCGGTGCAGATCGCTTTGGCCGCGCTGCCCAACATAGAGATGGTGTCACTGCTGATCGTCCTCTACACCCGCCGCTTCCGCTGGAAGACACTGCTCATCATCTACGCCTTCGCCCTGCTCGAGGGAGCGTTCTACGGCTTCGGCTTCTGGTTTATCAACTACCTGTATGTCTGGACGATTCTCTGGAGCGCGGCTCTGCTGCTCGCCCCCATGCGGGAGACGCTTGGGTGGGTCGTGTTCCTTGCGGCCTACGGCCTGTTTTTCGGCGTGCTCTGCTCCATCCCCTACCTGTTCGTAGGCGGGCCCGCGACGATGCTCGGCTATATCTTGAGCGGCATCCCCTTCGATCTGGTGCATGCGGCGGGCAACGCCGCGGTGGCTGCGGCGTTTTTCAAACCGCTGGACAAATTGATGGATCGGCTCAACCTATGACGAATGGAGGCGTTTTCAATGGATACGATGAAAATTCTCTGGAATGCGGCCCGCATCGGGGAAAAGCGCGCCCTGCCCGTGCTTTCCTTCCCGGCGGCGCAGAAGCTCGGCGCGACGGTGCGCGAACTCGTGCACAGCGCCGAACTGCAGGCGCAGGCAATGGCCTATGTGGCGCACAACACGCCCACCGTGGCGGCCGTCAGTCTGATGGACCTCTCGGTCGAGGCCGAGGCCTTCGGCGCGGCGGTGCGCTTTGCCGACAACGAAGTGCCCGCCGTCACCGGCAAGCTCGTCGGGGACATCGAGGGCGCCGAGGCGCTTGACGTGCCGCCGCTCTCGAGCGGACGCCCGCTGCTGTGCGTCGAGGCCGTGCGCCGGGCGAAGGAACTGGTGCCGGACAAGCCGGTGATCGCCGGCGTCATCGGCCCCTTCTCGCTGGCCGGGCGCCTGATGGACGTGACGGAGATCATGTACGCCTGCTACGACGAGCCCGAGGTCGTGAACATGGTGGTCGACAAGGCCGCCCGGTTCATCGCCGAGTATTGCAGGGCCTTCAAGGAGGCGGGGGCGGATGGCGTCCTGATCGCGGAACCCCTCGCGGGCCTTTTGCGCGCGGACATGGCCGCCGAATTCTCCTGTCCGGCCGTCACCCGCATCATCGAGGCCGTGCGGTCGGAGGATTTCCCGGTGCTCTACCACAACTGCGGCAACGCGGCGGCGCAGATGCTGCCGGAGCTGTACGCGATGAAGGCCGACGCCTACCACTTCGGCAATGCCGTCAGCATGGCGGAGGTGCTGAAAAACGCCCCCGCGGACATGCTCTGCATGGGCAATATCAGCCCCGCCAACCAGTTCGCCCAGGGAACCGTGGAGAGCATCCGCAAGGCCACGCGCGAGCTGATGGAGACCTGCGGGAATTACCCGAACTTCGTGCCCTCCTCCGGCTGCGACATCCCCGCGCACTCGAGCTGGGACAACATCCACGCCTTCTTCGAGGCGGTCGAGGGATGAACGCGCAGGCGCTGATTGAGGCGGCGCTCGAGGCCGGCGCGACAAAGGCGGCGCTGATTTCGCAATCGCAGATCGTGCTCTCGGCCACGTTCCGGGAGATCTGCGAGGGGAACGGCTGCGGCGGCTACAACCGCTGCTGGATGTGCCCGCCGAATGTGGGTGGGATCGAGGAGCTGATGGCGCGGGTGCGCGCGTTCCCGCGCGGTCTTCTCTACCAGACCGTCGCCCGGATCGAGGATAGCTTCGACATCGAGGGCATGACCGCCGCCACCGTCGAGCACGCGCAGGTCAGCCAGCGGCTTGAGAAGAAGCTCCGGCCGCGGCTTTCCGGCGCGTCGCTGCACCTGACCTGCGGCGGCTGCCGCCTCTGCGATCGCTGCACGAAGCTCGACGGCCTGCCCTGCCGCCATCCGGAGGATGCGCTGCCCTCGCTCGAGGCCCACGGCATCGACGTCTACAACACCACGAAAGACACCGACCTTCGCTATATCAACGGCGCCAACACCGTCACGCTCTTCGGCCTCGTTCTCGTTTCGGAGGGATGAAATGCCGAATTTGACCATTCGACAGGGAGATCGCCTCTTGCAGGCGCAATTTTCGGGCACGCCCATACTCGCCGAGGTGCTCGCGGGGATGGGCCTTGCCATGCCCCACCCCTGCGGCGGGCGCGGCACCTGCTTTAAGTGCGCCGTGGAGGCCGAGGGCGCGGTGTCCGAACCGAACGAGGCGGAGGCGCGCGCGGGCGCGCGGCTCTCCTGCCAGATGCGGCTCGTCGGGGACTGCACGGTTGCGCTTCCGCGGCAGCGGGCGATGGAGATCGAGACGAGCAGCGGCGCGATTCGGCGCGGAGCGGCCATGCCCGGGCGCCGCGGCGCGGCGGTCGACATCGGCACCACCACGCTGGCGCTGCGCGCCTACGACCTCGCAAGCGGCGCGCCGCTTCACGGGGCCGGCGCGCCGAACCCGCAGGCGTCGGTGGCGGCGGACGTCATGGGCCGCATCGGAGCCGCTCTGCGCGGCGAGGGAGGGCGCTTGCAGAGGGACATCCTCGGCGCGCTCGAGCCCCTGATCGGGGACGGGATCGAAACGCTGGTTCTCACCGGCAACACCACGATGCTCTATCTTTTGACCGGGCGCAACCCAGCGCGCCTTTCCGCGGCGCCCTTTGAGGCCGACCACCTCTTTGACGAGTGGATCGAGGTGCTCGGCCGCCGCGCCTACCTGCCGCCCTGCATGAACGCCTTCGTCGGCGCGGACATCACCTGCGCGGTGCTCGCAAGCGGCCTATGCGCGCGGAAGGAAATCTCGCTTCTGTGCGACATCGGCACCAACGGCGAGCTGGCGCTCTGGAAGGAAAATGTCCTCTATGTGACCTCAACCGCCGCAGGCCCCGCCTTCGAGGGCGCGGGCATCTCCTGCGGCTGCGGCAGCGTGCGCGGGGCGATCGATCGCGTATGGGTCGAAAACGGCCGCCTCGGCGCGCACTCCATCGGAGACGCGCCGGCCGTGGGGCTGTGCGGCTCCGGCCTGATCGACGCCATCGCCGCCCTTCTGCAACTGGCCGAGATCGACGAGACCGGCGCGACCGAGGAGGCGTCCTTTCCGCTTTCGGACGGCGTGGCGCTGCTCCCGCGCGACGTGCGCGCCGTGCAGCTCGCCAAGGCCGCGATCGCCGCCGGGATTCTGACGCTGCTCGAATCCGCCGACGTGCGGCTCGACGAGGTGCGCACGCTCCACATCGCCGGGGGCTTCGGAAGCCACCTGAATGTCGGGAGCGCCGCCGACATCGGCCTGATCCCGCGGGAACTGGCCTCGCGCGCGCGGGTGATCGGAAACGCCGCGCTCAAGGGCGCGGAGGGCATGCTGCTCGACCAGGCGCTGCTCGAGGAAGCCCGCTGGATCGCGGGCTGCTCGCGGCACGTGAACCTCGGCGGCAACCCGCGCTTCAACGAGCAATACATGGAGCAGATGCTGTTCCCGGAGGGAGAATAGAGCGGACGATACATGAAAACGGCGTGCAGCCCATCGACAAACAGCCGCTTTCCGAGCCAACGGAGAGCGGCTGTTTGCAAGAAAGGAATCGGAAAAGGGACAGCCCCCATCTTTCTTCAGGCGGTCTGCCCCGCCATGCCGGAGATAATGCGCTGTTCGGTCGCCTCGTCGTGGGCGATTTCTCCCGTCACCCGGCCCTCGTACAATACGATGATCCGGTCGCAGAGGCGGATGGTCTCCTGCATCTCGCTGGACACCATCACGACGCTGACGCCGCTTCCGGCAAGCGTGTCGATGATGTCGTAGATCTCGTTTTTCGCGCCGACGTCGATGCCCTGGGTGGGTTCGTCCAGGAACAGTATCCTGGGCTTGTTCATCAACCAGCGGGCGATGATGGCCTTTTGCTGATTGCCGCCCGACAGGTTGACGACGCGCTGGGAGAGCGACGGCGTCTTCACCCTTAGCCTCTGCCGGTACTCTTCGGCCTCCCGCTCCTCCGCCCTGCGCCGAATCAGGCCAAGGCATCCGAGCGCGCTGTTCAGCCGCACGATGGACATGTTCTGCTGCACGGAGAACTTTAAAAACAGCCCTTGCGTCTTGCGGCCCTCCGGAACGAGGCCGAGGCCGTGCCGGATCGCCTCCCGGGTGGATTTCATCGAGAGCTCCTTGCCGTCGATCAAAATGGCGCCGCTCAGCCGCGGATCAGCGCCGAACACCGCCTGCAGGATCTCCGTCCGGCCCGCGCCGACCAGCCCCGCCAGGCCCAACACCTCTCCCTCATACAGGCGAAAGCTGACATCCCTCACCTTGTTTTTGATCGAGAGGTCTTTGACCTCCAGGATCACTCCGGCCTTTTTGTAGTCCTCCCGCGTCATATACCGGCTGCGCTGGTAGCCGCCGGAGTACTCCCTTCCGACCATCAGCGAGATCATGTCGTTGACGCCGATTTCGCGCGTCACCAGCGTGTCGATCAGGCGTCCGTCCCGGAACACCGTCACCCGGTCGCTGATGGCCATGACCTCGTCCAACTTGTGGGAGATGTATAGCATGGTGAAGCCCTTGCGCTTGAGGCAGAGCATGATTTCAAAGAGAACTTTGGTCTCGTTGGGCGTCAGCGCGCTGGTGGGCTCGTCCAGAATCAGAAACCGCGCGTCCTGCGACAGCGCCTTTGCGATCTCCACCTGCTGCTGCTGCGACGCGTTGATGTTGCGGACGACGGCCTGCGGGTCGACGTCCTTCAGCCCCACCTCGTTCATCAGCTCGCGGCTCGCGCAGAGGAGCCTGCGGGTGTCGATCAGGCCGAGCTTGTTTTTGGGGAGCCTGCCCTGAAAGATGTTCTCCGCCACCGACAGCGTCGCGGACAGCGAGAGCTCCTGATGGATCATGGCGATGCCAATCCGCGCGGCGTCCGCCGGGGCGTTAAAGTGCACTTCGCGCCCGTCGAACCGCACGCGCCCGCCGGTGGGCCTGTAGACGCCGGACAGGATATTCATCAGCGTCGATTTGCCCGCGCCGTTTTCGCCGACGATCGCGTGGATCTCCCCTTCATGGATGTCCAGGCTCACGTCCGAAAGCGCGACGACGCCGGGAAACTCTTTGGTGATGTGTTCGATCTGGCAAATTACGCGCTGCATGGCGATGCCTCCATGTCATTTTGCCGGGCGCGCCGGGATACCGGCGCGCCCGCAAACCGTGTCGGAACCTACCTAGGGTAGTATTCGGCGACGTTGTCCGGAGTGACGACGTCCATCTTGGTCCACTCGTTGCCGGTGACTTCGTCCGCGCCGGTGATGATGGCGTTGTAGGCGAAGATGACCGGGTCGGCGCCCTGGCCGTAGGGGTCCTGGCCGATGGTCGCGTTGACGACGCCGTCGTAGAGCGCGTCCACGATCTCGTCCATGAAGTCGAAGCAGACGAACTTGATCTTGCCGGCCATGCCGGTGTCCTTCAGCGCCTCGATGACGCCCAGCTGGCCGCCCGCGCACTGGTAGATGGCCGCGAGGTCCGGGTTGGCGGTGATGAAGTCCTTGACCTGCGCGTAGGCCTCGTCGCCGGAGTCGTGGCACTCGGTCTCGCCGACGATCTCGATGCCCGAATACTTTTCGAAGGAAGCGAGGCCGCCGGTCCTGCGCAGCTCGTGGGCCGGGACGGAGAACAGTCCCGTGATGATGGCAACCTTGCCCTCGCCGCCGATCATCTGCGCCAGCGTCTCGCCGGCCAGCTCGCCCGCGCCGTACAGGTCCTGCCCGTGGAACGCGATGCGCGTGGATTCCTCGGCGGTATCGGAGTTGAAGGTGTACACCTTGATGCCCGCGGCGGTGGCCTTGTCGATGGCGGGAACCAGCGCGTCGGAGACGCCGACGGTGGTGATCGCGTCATAGTCCTTGACGATGCAGGTCTCGATCGTGTCGGAGAACACCTGCGCGTCGAAGTCGTCGATGGTGATCAGATCCACGGTGCAGTTGTACTTCTCGCCCATCACCTTCCGGATGTCCTTGACGCCGTTCTCCACGTCCACCCAGAACGGGTTGTTGTTGACCATCAGCACCGCGATGCGCACGGGCTTGCTGTCGGGGTTGGCGGCGATCTGGTAGTTGAAACCTTCGTCGTTGTAGGCGGTCTCGGCCATCACCGAGGCGGTTCCCAGCAGCAGTACCAGTGCGATTGCCAGAGCGAACAGTTTTTTCATGGGATAACCTCCTTCATTAACTAATCTACAGGGGCGTTGCCCCGGTAAACCTGAGGATTACTTGCGGCTGGACGTCCGCAACTTGTCTATGGTCACCGCGATCACGATGACGACGCCGATCACGATCGACTGCCAGTATGCCGACACGCCCAGCAGCACGAACGCGTTCTTCAGGATGCCGATGATGGAGGCGCCGATCAGCGAACCCCAGATGGTGCCCTCGCCGCCGGACATAGCGACGCCGCCGATGACCACCGCCGCGATGATGTCCGTCTCATATCCCACGCCCAGCGTCGCGTCCGCGCTGGAGAGGTTGCCGGCCACGATCACGCCGCACAGCGCGCACAGGGCGCTCGTAATCACGTAGGTCAGCGCCTGAAGCTTTTTCACGTTGACGCCCGACAGCGCCGCCGTGCGCTCGCTGTTGCCCACCGCGTAGATGTTGCGGCCGGTCAGCGTTTTCTCGGCAAAGATGCTGCCCAGAAAGATCGCCAGGAACATGACCACCACCGCGATCGGGATCGGTCCCCAGTAGCCCTTGCCCAGCACCGACAGCGCCGATTCGAACTTGATCGGGCGGCCGCGGGTCAGAAGCAGCGTGCAGCCGCTCAGGATCTTGCCCATCGCCATCGTGACGATGAACGGAACCAGCCGGACGCGAGTGACCAGAAGGCCGTTCACGAGGCCGATGCCCGCGCCGACCAGCAGCGTCAGCGGCAGCACCAGAGGCCACGGCAGCCCCCAGGCCGAGCTGAAGTGGGCGCACAGGCAGGCGGTCAGGCCCACCACGTAGCCGACGGAGAGGTCGATGCCGCCCGCAATGATCACCAGCGCCATGCCCACCGAGACGATGCCGTAGCGCGAAATCTGGTTCAGGATGTTGAACAGGTTGTTGGTCTTCAGAAAGTACTCGCTTGCGAAGCTCATCGCAACGCACATCATGAGCAACCCCAGAAAAATGCTGAACTCGGTGCGGGACGTGATGCGTCGAATCCCCTTGACCGCCCCACCTTGCTGACTCATGCTTTTCGCCCCTTTCAGCGCGCCGCGTTGTAGTCCCGGATCGCCCGGAAGAACGCAATCAGGTTTTCCGTGGGCGTCTGGCCCTGGATGTTGTGCACCGCGTTGTATACGAAGCCGCCGCCCGGCGCAAAGATCTCCAGGCGCTCGGTCGCCTCCCGGTACACCTCCTCGGGCGTTCCAAAAGGCATCGTCGCCTGCGTATTGATCGCGCCGCCCCAGAACGTGAACTTGTCTCCCCAGTTGTCCTTGAGCCATTTGGCGTCCATGCCCTCCGCGGTGGTCTGCACCGGGTTCAGGATATCGACGCCCGCCTCGTAAAAGTCGGCCAGAAACGTCACGATCGAGCCGCAGGAGTGGTAGAACGTCTTTCATGCGGTGTTTGCGTGCACCCAGTCGTTGATTTTCCTGTGGTAGGGCTTGTAGAATTCGCGGTAGCTCTCAAGCGCCATGTACGGGCCGCGCTGCAGGCCGAAGTCGGTGCCGGAGATCTGGATCGCCTGGATGCGGTCGCCGGCGGCCTGATAAAACAGCGCCGCGTTTTTCATCCCGATCTCCAACTGCATCTCAAACAGTTCATGCACGTATTCGGGCATCATCTTGTGGGCCATCATGAATTCGGTCAGCTCGCGGACGCCCCTGGGCCGCTTCACGTTGGGGCCGGGAATGCTCGCGAAATCGCCGAGTCCCGCCAGCGCGCCGCCCCCGATGATGCCGTAGCCGGTATTCTCGTAGAAATCGCGGCAGCTTTCCTCGATGGAGCGCAAATGCTCGTCGGTCAAGAGGCCGAAGTCGTCCTTGAAGTC
This sequence comes from Clostridiales bacterium, assembly GCA_012514855.1. The sequence goes on along the minus strand of JAAYZL010000065.1, from coordinate 4,298 downwards.
CTCGCGGGCGCTGGCGTCCTCCTCGTCGAAGCTGGACTCGCCCCGCACGATGTTGTCAAAGTAGTAGCCGCCCGCGGGCATCTTGCCGGACGGCGGCACCTCCATGTCGCCCTGCGGGTACAGATAGGTGTTGCCCTCCGCGTCCACGGTGGTGTTGAAATCCCCCGGCACCATCACGTGCAGGCCCGACTGCATGACCCAGGGCTTCCAGTTCTTGTTTTCAAAGCCGAAAAGCGTCACGTTGTTGGAGACGCCGACCACGTCGACGCCCAGCGCCTGCCGCAGGTCTTCCTCCACTTCGCCCAGCAGCTGCAGCGGTTCGTTGATTTTGACCGGGCGGTTTTCAAGTCCCAACGCCTCCCGCAGTTTGACAAGCGCGTTGGCGTTGATGCCCGTGATGGGCGTCGAACCCAGGTCGAGCACAACCTTGCCCGGGTCTTCGTGATTCAGTGCCTTGATCAGGCGTTCCCTGGAGGAAAAACTCATGGCGTCCACTCCCCGCTTATGCATTGATACCTTCCGTGCACGAGCACGGTTTGTTGTAAAAAACGCCCGCCGGCGCGGTTTGGGAACCTTGGATCGTTTACGGGTTCCGTGCGTTGAAACCGGTGAAGACCTCGTAGCCCTTTTGGTCGACATTGTCCCGCACCCGGATGTCGATGCGGGTGAGCAGCTTGTCGGTGAGCGGCGCGCGGTCGAACATGTGGTACTCGTACAGAAGCTCGATGGGCATGTAGCCCTGCAAAAAGGGCTCCTGCCCCAGCGTAAAATCGACCATGCCCGCCTTGACGAATTCGACGGTCTTGGGCAGGAGATCGTGACAGATCATCCTGATCCGGCCGGCGCCGGGAGAATCGGCCAGCGCCTGCGCCGCGGCCTGCTGGCCGCCGCCCGCGACGTAGATGCCCGCCAGCTCGCTGTCGGCGGAAATCGCCCGGCTCACCACTTCGTAGGCGATGGATTCCTTTTCATAGGTGTACTCGGGGCCGACGCACCGGACCCCCGGCTTCAGCCTGTTCAGCGCCGTTCGGAAGCCTGTCAGCCGCTCCACGTGCGCCAAGAGATCCGACTGGCTGATGACCAAGAGCACGTTGCCGCGTTCGGGCAGCAGAAGCCCCATTAGCTGACCGGCCACGCGCCCCGCGGCAAGGAGGTCGTTTCCCACGAAGCACAGGCGTCTGGTACCGGTGATGTCGCTGTTGTAGGTGACGACGGGGATGCTGTCCGGCAGGCGGTTGAGGCGCTCGCGCACCGCGTCGTCCGCAATGGGCACCAGCATCATCCCCCGCACGCCCTCGGCCTCCAGCTGATCGATGCAGCGGATCAGGCAGTCGGCGGTGGCGCACTCCATTTCCAGCTTGACAACCTCCACGCCGTACTGCTCGTAGGAGCGGCTGGCCTCGTCGATGCCCGCGCGGATATCCATGTAGAACAGATTGGCGCTGCTGGGCATGATCGAGCCGATGCGAATCGGGTTCTGCGATCCCTTGAGCGCCCGCGCCATGGCGTTGGGCGTGTAGCCCTGCTCCTCCATGATCCCGAGCACCCGCGAGCGAATCTCCGGGTCCACTCCATACCGGCCGTGAATGACCCGGTCGACCGTTCCTCGGGACACCTGCGCCATGTCGGCGATTTGGCGGATGGTAACTCGCATGACATCTCCGAAATATAACATATAATATTTTCCGTGCAGGAGCACGAATGGATAGTATCATACGGTTTTGCAATTGTCAATAGCATGCGGTTAATATTTCTGACGGAGAAGATTAATTTTCCCGACAAAGCGCGCAGTTTATTTGCCGATCCTTGCTCCGCGGCCCCGCGCCGGCGGCATGCGCGCCGGCGCGCCGAAACAATCGCCCGGCGGAAATGCATGCGAGCTGCCGCCGTCTGAATTTCCGGAAATTCATGGACAGGGGCATTAAAATGTTGTATGATATTGGCAAGGCACGCCACATTCGGCGAGCGCGGATCCGGGAATTCCCCGCTCCCATCCCATGCGTTCGGGATATCGCGGCACAAGGAAGGATCGATCGAATGGAGGAGGCCGATGGACAATATTTGCGAAAACTGCGGGCAACAGCTGTCGGAAGGCGCGAAATTCTGCCGAAGGTGCGGAGCGGAACGGAGGCGCGCCGCCTCGCCGGACTTCTGCACAAAATGCGGGCGCGCGCGGCCGGCCGGCGCCGCGTTTTGCCGGCATTGCGGCGCGCGTGCAAACCCAACGCCGCGGTCCGCCGCGGCCCCGATTGTTCGCGAAAGGCGAAAACCCGCCCCGCCGTGCGCCGGAAAAGCACCCGGACCCCGCAAAGTGGCGGCGCCCCGCGGCGGCGCGCGAAGGAGGCGGCGCGGCCTGGTCGGAGCCGGCATCGCGCTGCTGACAGTGGCCATCGCCGTCTCGGCGGTCTGCTGGTTCCCGCGGCCCGAAAGGCCGTTGGGAGCGGCTTCCCCAAAGATCGACAGGCCCTATGCCGCAACCGCACTGTCCCTGTCGGACGTCCGGATCACCGACGCCGACCTGAACATACCCGGCGCGAGCGGAACGGTCGCGCCGGACAGTCCGGAGGTCGCGCTCAGCGGCGCGACGGTCAGCTTCGGCGCGTATAACCTGCCGGACGAGCGGGTGCTGACGGTCAAAAAGCTCTCCGCCAAGACGGATGCGAAGAACGGCTATTCCATCCAGCCCTACGACTTCACGCTGGAGGGGATGGCAGAGTTTCATCTGCCGGTCGAGATCGAGATGGCGTACGAGCCGGTGGTTGAAGACGATCTCGCGGAGGCAAACGGCGTCTTCGTGCAGCATTACGACAGGGGCGGCGGAGGCTGGCGGCTGGTGCCGAGCTGGGTCAACGCCGACCGAAACACCGTCACGGTTCTGACCAATCACTTTTCCACGCTGGCGGTCTTTCAGGACACGGAAGATAAGGGCGCGGAGGGCGTCGTGTCGCTGTTCCGCTATCAGGGGCGCTATCGCGGCCCGACGACCCCGGTGTACACGACCGGAAACGCCATCGACCGCAACATGGCGTACGTGGACGAGAGCATATTCCAGCGGTTCATCGACACGCGGACGGTCCCGGTGCGCGACGCGGCGGCGGGCATGCTGGACATAATGAACCAGACGACGTCGGGCGCGAGCTACACGTTCCTGGCGACGTCGCAGCAGGCGTACGACAGCATGAGCCCGGCGCTGGGCAAGGCCGGCATGCTGTTTGTGTTCTCCAAGATCGCCCGCCAGTGGTACAACGGCGTCACCGCGGAGGAGATCATACTGGACAACGCGTTCAATCTGGGCGAGATCGCGCTGAGCGCCACGGCCACGGCGTTTGCCGCGCCGGAGATCACGCTGATCGCGGCCGGCGTATGGGTGGTCGGCCTGGGGTATGAGGCCGGAACGGCCGGCTACCAGTACGTCAAGGACAGCGACAGCCGGTATGTCGCATACCGGGATTTCAGCGAATACGGGCAGGTCGTCTTCCTGCCGGAGGAGGGCGTCTGCATCCCTGCCGCGGAGCGCGGCAATCCCGCGTACGCGCGCATGCGCGCGATCGACCTGATCGGCGAATACGGCTGGGCCGAGGCGTTTTCGAGCATAGAGAAGAAGCACAAAGACGACCCCCGAAAGATCACCGCGGCGCTCGAGGCACTGCTGGAGAGCTATCTGGACGCGTTCTGGGCGGCCGACGGGAATGAGATTCTGCGCTATCTCCGGACGCGGCCGGCGGGTCTTCTGGGCTACGGGACGATGGCGGACGGATGGGTGTGGCCGACGGAGTCGGAGATCGCGCGGTACAAGGCCGCCTACCGGGAGCGCATGAAGCAGTTTCTCGCGCCGGTCATGAAGGCGATGAGCCAAAGGGCGCTGCTCGAGCTTCGGGAGCAGACCTATCAGGCGGTGCTGGAGCTCTGGCCGCTGCTCAACACCGAAATCACGTTTGAGATTCTGGACGAAGCGCTGCCCTCGAACCGGTTCTTCCCCTCGTCGACGCTATCGCAGATGCACATTGCATTGTCGCCTTTGAGCGCCGCCGCGATTCCCGCGGAATGGACTTGCGCAGAGCGGCACGACCGTTCAAACGCCGTATTCACCTGCAACCTGTACGCGTATATCAAGGCGGGCTGTCCGAACAGGCTGAACTTTTGGAATACCCAGTCCGATTCCCGGATGATGAAGCCCGCGATAACGGCCGATTTTCAGATCGCCATTCCGACGACCGTCGTCCCCGTCAGCGGCGAGATGGAGATGAGCGGCATCTATGCCGGCACGAGCCGTGGGCGGAACATGATCACCGGGGAGC
>JAAYZL010000463.1 GCA_012514855.1 Clostridiales bacterium | reverse complement strand
GCGCAGAAGAACCGCATACGGCCCGGCATGACGGAGATGGGGCTCTCGCCGGGGCAGCCGAAGGTGCTCGGCCACCTCTCGCGCGGCGACGGCTGCATGCAGAAGGAGATCGCGGCGGCGCTCGACATCGAGCCGGCGACCGTTTCGCAGATCCTCTCGAACATGGAGCAGAACGGGCTGATCCGCAGGTCCGGCGCGCTGGAGCGGAGGCGCGCGGAGTCGGTGTTCATCACGGACAAGGGCCGGGAGGTCCACGGGCGCTGGCAGAGCCTCTGCCGGGGGGTCGAGGGCGCGGCGCTCGAGGGGTTTTCGGAGGACGAGCGGGAGCGGTTTGTCGAATACCTCTCGCGGATGTACGAAAACCTGACGGGCAGGGAGCTCGAATAAACCGCGGGGGACGCGTATGTTGCGGCGTTTTTTCGTCTATTTTGCAAAATACAGGAAGTATCTGATCGGCAGCGTCGCCTGCGTCGCGATGGAGACCGCGTTCGAGCTGGTCATCCCGATGCTCATGGCCGGCATACTCGACGTCGGCGTCGCGAACCGGGACAGGGATTACATATTGGGCAGGAGCGCCATTATGGTGGCCTGCGCGCTGGTCTCGCTTATGCTGGGCCTCCTGTGCGCGCACTTCACCGCGCAGGCCGGGCAGGGGTTCGGCGCGGAGCTTCGCAGCGCCGAGTACCGGAAGGTGCAGGGGTTCTCGTTCTCGAACATGGACCGCTTCAGCACGGCGTCTCTGATGACGAGGCTCACGTCCGACGTGACGATCCTCCAGAACGCGATCTGCAACGGCATCCGCCCGCTCGTGCGCGGCCCGGTGATGCTGGTGCTGGCGCTCGCGATGACGCTCTCGATGAGTCCGAAGCTCGCGCTCGTGTTTCTGGTCGCGATCCCGATACTCGCCGGCTGCCTGTTCTGGATCCTTTCGAAGCTCCGGCCGATGTACGGGAAGATGCAGCGCTCGCTCGACCGGGTCAACGCGATCGTGCAGGAAAACCTGATCGCGATCCGCACGGTCAAGGCCTACGTCAAGGGCGGCAGCGAGCGTGAAAAATTCGGCGAGGTCAACGAGGCGTACCGCGCGTCCGCGGCGGGCTCGTTCCGCTACGCGGTGATGAACATGCCCGCGTTCCAGCTCGTGATGTACGCGACGATCCTCCTGATCCTGTGGTTCGGCGGCGGCTTCATCCGCGCGGGCTCCATGAAGGTCGGGATGCTGACCGGCTTCTTGAGCTACGTATTGCAGATACTGAACTCGCTGATGATGATCTCGAACGTATTCCTGATGCTCAGCCGCTCGATGACCTCCGCCGCGCGCATCCTCGAGGTGATGGACGAACAGCCGGGCATCGCGGACGGCGCGTGGGGCGGGACGGTCGAGAGCGGCGCGGTCGAGTTCGAGCACGTCTCCTTTAAATACAAGGAGACGGCGAAGGAGTTCGCGCTCTCGGACATCTGCTTGAGCATTCGCCCGGGGCAGACGGTCGGGATCATCGGCGGGACGGGCTCCTCGAAGTCCACGCTCGTGCAGCTGATCCCGCGGCTCTACGACGTGACGGACGGCAGCCTCAAGATCGACGGCCGAGACGTCCGGGAGTACGCCGTCTCGAAGCTCCGGGACGCGGTCGGCATGGTGCTGCAGAAGAACACGCTGTTCTCCGGCACGATCCGCGAAAACCTCCGCTGGGGCGACGAGAGCGCGACGGACGAGGAGCTCGACCGGGCGTGCCGGATCGCCTGCGCCGACGAGTTCGTCTCGAAGCTGCCGGCCGGCTACGAGACCGAGCTCGGGCAGGGCGGCGTCAACGTCTCCGGCGGGCAGAAGCAGCGGCTGTGCATCGCCCGCGCGCTGTTGAAGCGGCCGAAGGTGCTGATTTTCGACGACTCGACGAGCGCCGTCGACACCGCGACCGAGGCGAGGATGCGCAAAAGGCTCGCCGAGGAACTGCCGGACGTGACGAAGATCGTCATCACGCAGCGCGTCAGCGCGATCGAGGGCGCCGACAAGATCGCCGTGCTCGAAAACGGCAGAATCCGCGCCGCCGGCACGCACGCGGAGCTGCTCCGGCGCGATCCCGTCTACCGGGACATCTGCGAGCTGCAGAGAAGGGGGGCGGCCGCGTCGTGATGAAGATGACGCCCCGCGAGAGGCCGCGGGACATCCGAAAGGCATTGAGGCTCATCCGGCGGCACATGAAGGGCCACGCGGGGCCGCTCATGCTGGTCGCGCTGCTGGTGGTCGTCAGCGCCGCGGCGAACGTGCTCGGCACGTATCTTTTGAAGCCCGCCGTCAACGACTACATCCTGCCGGGCGACCTCGGCGGGCTCGCGGGATTCCTGCTGTTCATGGGGGCGGTGTACGCGGTCGGCGTCGCCGCGTCGTACGGCTATTCGCAGCGGATGGTCCGGGTCGCGCAGAGAATCGTCCGCGAGATACGGGGCGAGCTGTTCGCGAAGGTGCAGAAGCTGCCGCTGCGCTTCTTCGACGCGCGCACGCACGGCGAGCTGATGAGCCGCTTTACGAGCGACATCGACACGATCGCCGAGGCGTTCAACAACAGCTTCACCGTGCTGATCCACAGCTTCGTCGTCATCACCGGCACCGTCGTCGTGATGGTGCGGCTGAATGCGCTGCTGTCCGCGATCGTGCTCGCCGTGTTTTCCGGCATGGCCTTTGTCATCCGCTACAGCGGCCGGAAGAGCCACGCGCATTTCGTGCAGCAGCAGAGGCACATGGGCAGCCTCAACGGGTTCCTCGAGGAGATGGTCGAGGGGCAGAAGGTCGTGAAGGTGTTCAACCGCGAGGACAGCGCGTTCCGGGAGTTCGGACGCCGAAACGCGCGGCTCAGGAAGGCCGCCGCCAGCGCGATGACCTATTCGGGAATCCTGATCCCGGTCGTCGTCAGCATCTCGTACTTCAACTATGCGCTGACGGCCTGCATCGGCGCGTTTTTCGCGATCGCCGGCATGATCGACCTGGGCGCTCTGACGTCCTACCTCGTCTACGTCCGGCAGACGGCGATGCCGATCAACCAGTTTTCGCAGCAGATCAACTTCCTCCTCGCGGCGCTGTCCGGCGCGGAGCGGATTTTCGAGATCATGGAGGAGCCGGAGGAGCTCGACCGCGGCGGGGTAGTGCTCGAGCGCGCGGCGGAGGGCTGGGCGTGGCGGAAGCCGGATTCGGAGCCCGTTCCGCTTCGCGGCGACGTTCGGTTCCACAGCGTCGTGTTCGGCTACCAACCGGGGCGTCCGGTTTTGAAGGGGATCGACCTGTACGCGAAGCCCGGCCAGAAGATCGCGCTCGTCGGCTCGACCGGCGCGGGCAAGACGACGATCGCGAACCTCATCAACCGCTTTTACGACGTGACGGACGGCAGCATCACCTACGACGGCATCGACATCCGGGACATTCGGCTCGACGACTTGCGGCGCTCGGTCGCGGTCGTGCTGCAGGACACGAATCTGTTCACCGGCACGATCGCCGAGAACATCGCCTACGGAAACCCCGGCGCGGATCGCGAGCAGATCGTGCGGGCGGCCACGCTCGCGAACGCGGATTCGTTCATCCGGCGGCTGCCCGACGGCTACGACACGATGCTCTCCGGCAACGGGGCGAATCTGAGCCAGGGGCAGCGGCAGTTGCTCTCGATCGCGCGCGCCGCGGCCTCCGACCCGCCGGTGCTGATCCTGGACGAGGCGACGAGCTCCGTCGACACGCACACCGAAAAGCTGATCGAGGCGGGCATGGATCGGTTGATGGAGAACAGGACGGTGTTCGTGATCGCCCACCGGCTGTCGACCGTCCGGAACGCGAAGGCGATACTCGTGTTGGAGGACGGCGCGATTCTCGAGCGCGGCAGCCACGAGGAGTTGCTCGGGGTCGGGGGCAGGTATGCGGAGCTGTATATGGGGCAGTTTGAGGGGATGTCGATCGCGGGGTAGGGGTCGGGGAGCGGGAGCGATAACAGCGCATTGCACGCGCGATGATATCCCTATTCCGCGCAGTATCGGGCGGACCGGGCCGCGTGTTGTTCAAAAGGCGGCCCCATTGCGACAGGCCGCCTTTTTAGTCACTACTTTATGAGCTACTGCACGTACGCGCGCATTTCCTCTTTCGATTGGACGCTGTGCGCGCGAGCGAGCACGCCCCGCCGCTCGGCCTCCGACATCGAGGCAAAGCGGCGCATGGCCTCCGTGTTTTCCGCAAAGGCCATCGTCAGGCCGATCGGCATCTCCGAGGGGTCGGACAGATTGCGCATGGGATTCACCTCCGTTTTAGTTTTCCGCGGCGGCCGAGAAACCATGCGCCGCCCCGCGCCGCCGGCGGCGAAAACCGCGGCGCTTTTACCATCTGTTGACGCCGTCCGCCCGACCACCGCGAGTTTTTGCGATGTGGGCTGACAGCCCACACATTTTCCCCCAGAACCTGCTATAATGATGTGCAGACAACCGAGCTCAGGGACTACGAGACCGACGCGGTCGCGGTCACGGCCTTCATCCGCTCCGGCGGCTCGTGCACGCTGCGCGTGCGCAAGGGCGACTACTATTTCCTGATCGCCAGCGGAGAGATCTGGTACGGCGAGGAGGAGCTGTTCGGCGAGTACGGCGACTACAGCAGCACCGACCTCCTCGAGGTGGCGAGCACCAAGTATTACCACACGGTCACGCTCAAGACGACGACCGACGGCAACATGTCCGTCTACGGCGCCGACCCGGACTCGTTCCACGATTAGGGCGCAGCCGCCAACCGGGATTGAACTTTTTTAAAAAGGCGGCGGGGTTCCAGAAAAACGCGCGCGCGGCGTTGTACGCGGCCCGGACGCGCATGCCGTGCCGCTTCAGGGTCTTCGCGCGGCGGTAATAGTGCCACATGCAGAGGATCGGGTATCTGTGGTAGTACCTTCTGTATTTTCGGTACAGCATCCGAAAGGACTCGAGCTCTTGCAGGCTCGCGTCCAATGCGGTGATGCGCCCGCCGTTGTGCCGCCTGTGCAGAAACAGCGGGACGTCGATCCCCGCGGTCCTGTATTTCTCGGCGATGGCGAGCCAGCGGTCGTAGTCCTGCCGGACCCTGAAACGCTCGTCGAAGTATCCGCAGTCCTCGAAACACGCGCGGCGGATGACCGCCTGCGACGTGGAGCCGATGACATCCCCGACGAGCAACTCCTCAAAGCTCGCGGCGGTGCGAAAGCCATGGATCGTCGTGTAGTAGTCGCGCAGGTCGTCCGGGTCGTCGGAGAACACATAGCCCCGGCAGTAGACGAGCCCGACACGGGGGTCGGAAAAGGCCGGCATCTGCCGCGCGATCTTCTCCGGCAGCCACAGGTCGTCGTCGTCCAGAAGCGCGACAAAATCGCCCGACGAGGCGCGGATTCCGGCGTTTCGGGCGGCCTGCGCGCCGGAGTTGCGCGGAAGTTGGATCAGCCGGACGTCGGGAAGCGCCCGAAGCGCCCCGGCAACCTCGCGGGCATGGTCGCCGTCGGGGGGATTGTCGCTGACGACGATGATCTCGAGGGGGCGGTACGTCTGGTTTCGCGCGCTCTCAACCGCCTGCATGAGCATCGGCGCGCCGCGATGGCAGGTCGTTATGATGGCGCTTACGAGGGGGTCGGACATGCATCTTCCGCCTTTTCAGAGAATCTTCAGTCCCGCGCGAACAGGTCCCGCGTATACAGCTTTTCCGCCGCGTCGGAGAGCTCATGGCTGTACCGATTGGCGATGATGATGTCACTCGTCGCCTTGAAGCGCTCGAGATCGCGTTCCACGGGCATGTCCTCGAACGAATTTTCGCGAAGCAGCGGCTCGTAGACCACAAACGCGATCCCATCGGCCCTGAGCAGCCGGACGACGTCCAGCACGCTGCTCTGGCGGAAATTGTCGGAGCCCTCCTTCATCGTCAGCCGGTATACCCCGACGAGCGGCCGCTCCACGCCAAGGCACCGCGCCCTTTCCAGGATGCGGTCGGCGATTGAGCGCTTGCGCGCGTCGTTCGATTCGACGATCGCGCGGACGATGTCGCACGGGGCGCCGCCGAAATCGGCGAGCAGTTGCTTTGCGTCCTTCGGCAGGCACTTTCCGCCGTAGCCGAACGAGGGGTTGTTGTAGTACGCGCCGATGCGGGGATCGAGGCAGACGCCCTCGATGACGGCCCTCGCGTCGAGGTCGCGCGCCTCCGCATACGCGTCGAGCTCGTTGAAAAAGCCGACGCGCAGCGCGAGGTACGCGTTCGAAAACAGCTTCACGGCCTCGGCCTCGGTCGGCCGCATGCGAAGGACCGGCGCGTCCTTCCGCTGCGCCGCCTGCAAGAGCAGCGCGGCAAAGGCGTCCGCGGCGCGCTCCGCCTGAACGCCTTCCGGGACGCCCAGGACGATCCTCGACGGATGCAATACGCCCTCGAGCGATTTGCCCTCGGACAGGAATTCGGGGCAGAACAGGATGCGGTCGGTTCCACGTTTCCGCATGGCCTCCGTGAAGCCGGTCGGCACCGTGGACTTGATGACGACCGCCGCGCCGGGGTTCACGGAAAGGACATCGCCGAGGATGCCCTCCACGGACGAGGTGTCGAAGCTGTTCCGCGCGGGATCGTAGTCGGTCGGCGTCGCGACGATCACGAACTCCGCGCCCCGGTACGCCGCCCGCGCGTCGGTCGTGGCCGTCAGATCGAGTTCCGCGCGGGACAGAAACGCCGCAAGCCCAGCCTCCCGGATCGGGGACAGCCGCGCGTTCACGAGACGGACGCGCTCCTCCGAGATATCCACCGCGGTCACGCGGTTGTGCTGCGCGAGAAGAACTGCGGTGGCGAGTCCAACATATCCCAAGCCGACAACCGTAATGCGCATCGTATCAACTCCCGGGCAAAGGTACCACAGCTTGCCGGTTTTCACAAGAGAGGACGTGTTAAACTACACAAGGGAATGCCCGGAAGGGGGGAGGGCTCGGGGATTCCATGCGTCCCGTCAAATAAAAAGAGACCGAAGTCTCAAAATGCATACCAAAGTCGGTATTGTGGAGGACGCCCTGTCGGGGGCGCGCCGCGTCGGAGAACGTCCCGCCTGCAGTCCGGCAGGGCGGGGGCATTCGTCGGACAGGGGCGTCCCTGCCCGGCCTCCTCCCGCCCCGCCGCGCGGTCCAACCCGCCGCTTTTCCAAAGAAGAACCGGGCGCACCCGCGCGCCCGGCTCCTTCTTCAATTCGATCGATGGAGAGTGCCTATCCGCACGACGAGCAGCGGCTGATGCCCGGGGAATCCTCGTCGACGGACGCGCCGTAGAAATACTCGCGCACGACCTTCATGTCGTCCGCCTGCCTGAGCGGGTGGCCGGCGGGGATGTAGATGACGCCGTAGACGGAGGTCGAGGAGCAGCGGCTCGTCGCGCGCTTCTTGCTCTTGCGGCAGATTTCCACCGGGCGGTGCATGTTGCAGTCGACGTTCGGCTCCGTGCCCGCGAGGTAGTAGTCGGTCGTCGGGTCGCGGCCGTTGATGTCGTGCCGGCAGGCCGAGGTTGCGCGCATGCCGGAGACCGCGCAGCAGGTGGCCTTGACGAGCCCGACCGCCGTCGCGGACTTGCTGATGATCGGCCGGTTCTCCGTGCAGCCGGTGACGTAGTGCACCGCCTTCATGACCGCGGCCCAGAGCGGGGCCGCGTAGGTTCCGCCGGTTGCGTCGCTGACGAGCGGCTTGTAGTTGTCCGAGCCGACCCAGACCGCGCCCGAGTAATAGCCGGTCATGCCGCCGAAGGTCACGCCGATGTTCCCGGAGTTCGTGCCGGTCTTTCCGCCGACCTCGAGCCTGCCGAAGTTCGCGCGGCTGCCGGTGCCGTCGGAGCCGACGCAGCCCTTCAGCACGTCGACCAGCAGCCACGCGGTCGACTGCTTGAACACCTGCCGGCGGATCTGTATCTGCTGCACGTCGATGTAGGTCGAGCCGTCCGGGTTGATGACCTTGGTAAACGCGTAGGGCTCCTGGTACTCGCCGAGGTGGGCGATCGCGCCGAACGCGCCGGCCATCTCGACGACCGACAGCGACGAGCTCCCGAGCGCCAGCCCGGAGCCGTTCGCGTTGATGTGCTTCGCGCTGACGCCGAGCCTTAGCAGATACGCGACCGAGTTCTCGATGCCGACGTAGGTCATCAGCGCCTGCGCGGCCGCCGTGTTGTGCGAGCGGTTCATCGCCACGCGCATCGGCTCGACGCCCAGGAAGCCGCCGCCGCCGTAGTTGCTCGGGTACTGGTTTTCGCTGCGCCAGTCGATGATCGGGATCGGCAGGTTCAGAACCGGCGTGCCCGGCGAATTGCCGAGGTCAAACGCCGGGCCGTAGACCGACAGCGGCTTGATGGACGATCCGATCGGCATGTTCATCTGGTAGGCGCGGTTGAGCTGCATCTTCTGCACCGGCTCCGACCGGCCGCCGACGACCGCCACGAGCTCGCCCGTGTGGTGGTTCATGATGGCCGCGGACGCCTGCGGCTGCACGAGCGTCATGTATTCGCCGCCGCCCAGCGACGAGCGGCTCGTCTTGTCGTTCGAGTAGCGCATGCCGGGGTATTGCGACCACTCGGTGATGACCTTCTGCGCGGCGTCCTGCACCTCCGGGTCGAGGGACGTGTAGATCCTGTAGCCGCCGGTGCGGAGCTTGCGCTGCATCGCGGCGCGGTTCGTCTCGTTGTCCTCGAGGTTCTCGACCCGAAGCATCTTCGTGACGACGTCGTAGATCGCGTACTCGACGTAATAGGCGTCGTCGTACATTTCGTTCTTCGCGGCGTTGTTCTTCTCCATCACGTTGAGCCGCTCGGACTTGGCCTGCGCGCACTCCTCCGGCGTGATCAGCTCCTGCTCCAGCATCTGCTCGAGCACGTAGTTGGTCTCCTTTTCGATGACGTCCGGGGTGTTGCGCGTGTAGTAGTTGAGCCGCGGGTTGAACTTGTAGGGGTTGCGGATGATGCGGGCGAGCGCGGCGCACTCGCGCAGCGTCAGTTGGCCGAGCTCCTTGCCGAAGTAATCCTGCGCGGCGATCTTCACGCCGTAGCTCGAACCGCCCAGGTAGATGACGTTTAGGTATTCCTCGAGGATTTCCTCCTTCGAGATCGTGTCCTCGAGCTGCAGCGCCAGATAGGCTTCCTGCACCTTGCGCCGGAAGTTCTGGTCGCTCGTCAGAAGCGTCAGCTTGACGAGCTGGCAGGTGATCGTCGAGCCGCCCTGCATGTCGCCCTTGATGAACGTCGAGATCAGGCCGCCGCCGATGCGCTTCACGTCGACGCCGTTGTGCGCCCAGTAGCGCGCGTCCTCGACCGCGATGACCGCGTCGATGAGGTTCCGGGGGACTTCGTCAAGCGATACGTAAATGCGGTTTTCGGAACCCTTGTATTCGGTGATCAGGTTTCCGTTCTTGTCGTAGATGAACGAGGTCTGCGACTGCGAGTGCAATATGTCCAGGTCGAGCGCCGGCGACGTGTCCACCCACGCCTTGCCGACGCCGACGCCGATTCCCAGCGCCGAGAAGCCGATCAGGAGAACCACGAAGAACAGCATGCGCGCCGTGGCCATCGCGACCGACAGTATGAAGTTGTCCTCCCTGTCCCGCGGACGAAAGACAGAATACTTTGCCATCTTGACCTCCGATACCCCGTATACGCGTATTATATCACATAAATTCGCTTTCTCAACTGATTTTCCGTGTCAATTTCATGAACGCGCCTCGCCCGGCTGCCGTAGTATGAGCGGGAGTCTGTCGGCGCGCCGGACAGACTTTAGACATTCAAACGGGCGAGGTGGTTCCAATGGCAGGGAAAAAAGGGAAGAAAGTCGCGCTGGTCGCGATATTGCTCGTGGTCGGACTCGCGTTTGCGGCGGTTTCGGCGCTCTCGAACCTGAACAAGACGCTGCTCTCGATGGCCGAGGCCCGCGCCGCGCAGCGCGCGCTGAGCGAGGTCAACAAGGCGCTCGAGGAGGTCATGAACAAGTCGCTTACATATTCGGACTTCGTCAGCGTCCAGTACGACGCGTCGGGCGCGGTCAGCATGCTGTCGGC
>JAAYZL010000462.1 GCA_012514855.1 Clostridiales bacterium | reverse complement strand
GCATCAAAGAGCCATATCTTTTCGCAAAAGCTGTCTTTTACGCATAGATTTGGGGAACGCCCCCGGTCGCCGCTCACTCCTCTTCCGGGAGATTCTCCTCCGTGTATACCGCGTCGATCCCGATGGCCGCGTAGTCCGCCTCCGTCCTTTTCAGGCACCGCATGCAGTTATCGCAGAATTTGTCCGGATGCAAGTCGCACATGTTGCACCGCCCGCACTCCACGCACAGGCGGTCATCCTCCAACACACAGTACTTCGGCATATTTGCAGCCTCCCCCGACGCCTCCATTATAGCGCAGAAAGCGGCTTCACGCAAGCGCATTTCCCGGATCAGCCGATCCGTCCGCGCAGGGACGCCTCAAGTTCCCGCTTCAGACCAGCCGTTTCAATCCGTGTGCGAGCGCCCCGGGTTCCCATCTCATGTCAGCCGATTCAATCCGCGCGCGGGCGCTTCGATCTCGCGCTGCGTCGATTCAACCGGAAGCAATCTGTTCGCAATCGTCCCCAACAGGCATCCCGCCAACACGCTCAGGCACACCATCGCGGCGATGATGAGCATCGCGCGCCCGCGATTGGCCTTCCCCACATTCCCCACCGTCGCCGCCGATCTCGTCATTTTTTCGCACCTCTCTTCAAATTCCGGTCATTTTTTCGCGAACGGGCGTTTGCAAAACGCAGAATCTGTGCTATAATAACCCTGTGACATATTATGGCGGAAGGTGGTTATACATGCGTTCTTCCGAGCAGAATCAGCAGAAAATTCTTGATTTTATCCGAAAAGAGATCGAAACAAAGGGATATCCACCGTCTGTGCGCGAGATTTGCGCCGCGGTCGACCTGAAATCCACTTCCTCAGTGCATATGCACCTCACGCAGCTCGAGCGCCAGGGCCTCATCCGCAGGGATGCGACCAAGCCGCGCGCGCTGGAGCTTCTGGACGGCCCCCTCTCCCGCGGGCGCAGCATCCCGCTGATCGGGAAGGTCACCGCGGGCACGCCGATCCTCGCGATGGAAAACATCGAGGACTACCTGATCATGCCGCAGGACCTGGTCGGACAGGAAAAGGACATCTTTGCGCTTCGCGTGCAGGGTGACAGCATGGTCGAGGCCGGCATACTCGACGGCGACATCATCGTCGTGCGCAGTCAGGAACAGGCCGAAAACGGCGACATCGTCGTCGCGAGGATGGACGACGAGGCGACCGTCAAGCGGGTGTTCTATGAGGACGGCCACGTGCGGCTGCAGCCCGAGAACAAAATGATGCAGCCGATCATCGTCGAAAGCGCGGACATCTGCGGCAAACTGGTCGCGCTGGTGCGACAGTTTTAACCGAAGCAGACAGAAGACCTGCTCCGACGCCGAAGCGGACGTTTCCCGCATCAAAGGTCGAGCATTCCCCTCTCGAGAAGCAGCGCAATGGCCCCCTCCACCCCGGAGCGCCCGTGCGCGTAGGTCAGCGCGCCCTGCAGATAGCCGATGTACGGCGGGCGGATCGGCGCGTCGGCGCTCAGCTCGATCGACGCGCCCGCGACGAAGGTTCCCGCGGCCATGATGACCGGGTTCCGGTAGCCGGGCATTTCCCAGGGCTCCGGGATGGCCTCCGCGTCGACCGGCGAGCACATCTGCACGGCACGACAGAACGCGATCAGCCTGTCGGCGTCCCCGAAGCGCACGGCCTGAATGATGTCGCTTCTGGGCGCGTCAAACGGCGGGTTTACTTCGAAGCCGAGCAACCCAAACGCGCGCGCGGCGAGGATCGCCGTCTTGACGGCCTGCGCGGTCGCGTGCGGCGCGAGGAACAATCCCTGATAGAACGGCCGGTAGCTGCCCGCATAGGAGCCGACCTCCGCGCCGACGCCCGGCGAGGTCAGCCGATAGGCCACCTTTTCGACGAATGCGCGCTTTCCGGCCGCGTAGCCCCCGGTCGGCGCAATGCCCCCGCCCGGATTTTTGATCAGCGACCCCGCCAACAGATCCGCGCGCGGCTCGCGCACGTCGGTGAACTCCCCGTAGCAATTGTCGACCATCACGCAAACGCCGGGGCGCCGCGCATGGATCGCCTCGATCGCGCTGTCGATCTCGTCGACGGACAGCGACGGCCGCCAGTCGTAGCCCCTGGAGCGCTGAATCAGCACGAGCTTGACGGTCGGCGCGAGGTTTTCCAGCACGCGCTCCACGTCGATTCCGCCGTCCGGCCGGAGCTCCACCTGCCGGTAACCGACTCCAAAGTCCCTGAGCGAGCCGTTGCCCGGCTCCCCCGCGATTCCGACGACCTCCTCGAGCGTGTCGTAGGGCTTCCCCGCCGCCGCGAGCATCTCGTCGCCGGGGCGCAGAACCCCGTACAGGCACAGCGCGAGCGCGTGCGTGCCGGATGCGAT
>JAAYZL010000064.1 GCA_012514855.1 Clostridiales bacterium | reverse complement strand
CTGGGCGAGATGGAGTACGACAAGCTGTCGATCGTGACCTTCGGCCCGGTCAAGCCCGGCCGCATACCGCAGGCGCTGTGGATGCGCGAGATCGAGCTCGCCGAGGAAGCGCTGCACGCGGCGATCGAGGACTACCGCAAGAACCACCCCAAGAATTAGCGCAGGCCCGCGGCCCCTGGGACGGCGGCATCGACCGTTCCGGGGGCCTTGCGCCGGACTGGAGGCAGAATGATTCACGGAAATCTCGAGGGCATCCGCCAAAGCGTATTGGACGAACTGGAAAAGCTGTACGACGCGGAGTTCCCGCGCGACGAGTACCTGCCCGACAGGCTGCTCGCCGCGCTCGTCAGGTTCACGATGCTGCTGAACCGGGAACTGCTCGTCTACCTCGACCGCAACGGCACGGTGCTCGAAATCGCGATCGGCTCGATCTCGAGCATATCGCTGCCGGAGCTGCATCTGCGCCGCAACCTCGACCGGCTCGCGGGCTTCCGCTGCATCCACACGCACCCGGGCGGGGACGCGCACCTGTCGGACGTCGACACGCAGGCGCTCCGGCTCCTGCGGTTCGACTCGATGTGCTCGGTCGGCGTCGCGGACAACCGCGCGACCGGCATCATGGCGTCGTTTCTGGGCGAGATGGAGTACGACAAGCTGTCGATCGTGACCTTCGGCCCGGTCAAGCCCGGCCGCATACCGCAGGCGCTGTGGATGCGCGAGATCGAGCTCGCCGAGGAGCGCGTCCGGCAGGCGATTCTCAAGGGCGGGCTGACCGAGTCCGCCGAGCGCGCGATGCTGATCTCGACCGACGGCGAGGAGTCGCTCGACGAGCTGCAGAGCCTCGCCGAGACCGCGGGCGCGCTCGTCGTGTCGCGGCAGATGCAGAAGCGCCAGCGGCCCGACCCCGCGACGTTCATCGGCTCCGGCAAGGCGCAGGAATTGTCGCTCGACTGCCAGGCGCAGGAGATCGACCTCGCGATCGTCGACGACGAGCTCTCCGGCGCGCAGCAGCGCAACCTCGAGACCGCGCTCGGCGTGCGCGTGATCGACCGCACGGCGCTCATTTTGGACATCTTCGCCGGGCGCGCGCAGTCGTCCGAGGGAAAGCTGCAGGTCGAGCTCGCGCAGATGAAGTACCGGCTTCCGCGGCTCGTCGGGCTCGGCGAGGGGCTCTCCAGGCTCGGCGGCGGCATCGGCACGCGCGGCCCGGGCGAGACGCGGCTCGAGGTCGACCGCAGGCGCGTGCGCAGGCGCATCGACGACCTCGAGAACCAGCTCTTCGAGCTCAAGCGCCAGCGCGACATGCGCAGGGCCCGCCGCGAGAAGCAGGACCAGATCGTCGTGGCATTGGTCGGCTACACGAACGCCGGGAAGTCGACGCTGTTGAACGCGCTGTCCGGCTCGAGCGTGCTCGTCGAGGACAAGCTGTTCGCGACGCTCGACCCGGTCGTCCGGCAGGTTTCGCTTCCCGAAAACCGCGAGTGCCTGCTCGTCGACACCGTCGGGTTCATCCGCAAGCTCCCGCACCAGCTCGTCGAGGCGTTCCGCTCGACGCTCGAGGAGGCGCTGTACGCCGACCTGCTCGTCGTCGTCAGCGACCTCGCGAGCCCGTTCTACAAGCAGCAGCGCGACACCGTGTTCGAGGTGCTCGACGAGCTCGGCTGCTCCGGAAAGCCCGTGCTCGAGGCGCTCAACAAGGCCGACCGCGCCGAGATCGACGGCGTCATCGAGCCCGCCGACGCGATTGTGATCTCGGCCAAGACCGGCGAGGGCCTCGACCGGTTGAAGGCCGAAATCTCGCGTCGCATCGCGTCGATGCGCCACCGCGCCGAGCTCGTCGTGCCGTATGGGAAGGGCTCGGCGCTTTCGCTGATCCACGACCGCGGGGTCGTGATTTCCGAGGAGTACCTCGAGAATGGGACGAAGGTCGAGTGTTTATTGGATTCGGGGCTGTACCAGAAGGTGCTGAGGATTCTGGAGAGCTGACCGCGTGCATTTTGAGCGCCTCGGTTTACACCGGGGCGCTTTCAATTTCTTCCACCGCGCTCTTGAGCACTTCCGCCGTTGAAGCGCCGGGGTTCAGCCACGCGCGCCTTGCGTCTCCGCCGAGAATCACCGGCATACGGTCGTGTATGTAGGCGATTGACGGCGCGGCGTCTCGCGTCAGGATCACAAAGCGCGCGGGCTCGCCGGGTTCCTCGACGCGGTACAGCCCGGCCAAGTAGATCGTCCGGCCGGGGATGGTCAGAGCGTACTTCACCCTGTCCTCGCGGCCCCACTCGAAGTAGCCGCCAGCGGGGATCAGGCAGCGCGCGGCCCGGCGGAACATCGGCTTTTCGCCCGCCGTCTCGCTGCGCGCGTTGATGACGACGCCGCTCCCGACGGGCTTTGTGAACCCCCAGCGCATCGCGACGACCTTGCCGCCCGCGAGCGCCGGCGCGACGTCCGTCGGAAACACCTCGCCCGAGAGCTTCGTGCCTGCCGGGATCGGGCGGCGGTTCAGCGCCTCGACGATCTTCTGCCACTCCCCGTCGCTCATCTCGGGTTCCAGAAAATACCGCCCGCACATGCGCGTCACCCCCTGTCTGCCCGATTATACCACATTTGAGCGCAACAAAAAAGAACCGGCGCCGTCCTCCTCGGATTCGCGCCGGTCCTTCTTTCGGTTGTAGGCGTTCGGGTTCTCCGGCCTGCGCGTGACCGGGCAGAGTTCGCCCCAGTCCGCGCGCCGCATGCGGTCGACCTCCTGCCGCTTCTTCTTCGACAGCTTTGCGTATGGGATAAATTTCTTCATGATGCGCACCTCCTGTTTAGCAATCCGGAACGGATTGCGGGGCGGCGGGCCCCATGCGGCATGGGCACGCCGACAAACATATGTTAGACGATTTTGCGCGCGAAGCGTTCCGTCTATTCGGCGGAAAACGCGAACTCCGTCGCCGATTCGTACGCCTCTCCGGGCTGGAGCAGCACGTCCTTCCGGCGCTCGGGGAAATTGACGGCGTTCGGGAAGCGCCCGGTCTCGAGGCACACGCCCCAGTAGCGGCCGTAGATATTTCCAGCCTTGCCGGAGACGCCGTCGAGCCCGTTGCCGGTGTAGACGAGCAGCCCCGGCGCGTCGGACGAGCACGTGAGCTTGAGCCCGCTTGCCGGGCTTGTAAGCGTCGCCATCTCCCGGAAGCCCCCGCCGTCGGACAAAAAATAGTGGTCGACGCCGCCGGCCGCGCGGATTTCGGAAAACTCCGGATGCGCGACCGCGTCCCCGACCGCGCGCCCGGTTCGGAAGTCGAGCGGCGTGCCCGCAACATCCATCGATCGTCCCGTCACGATCGGGTCGGTCTCGCGCCTCGTCTGGGCGTACCGCGAGGCGGAGAGCGCCAGCACGTGATCGCGGCAGTCGCCCCGCGCGCCGTCGAGGTTGAAGTAGCTGTGGTTTGTGAAGCTGAGGGCGGTCTCTCTGTCCGAGCGCGCGGCGCACTCGAGCCGGAGCGCGCCCCCGGTCAGCCGGTAGTTGAGCCGTGCGGAGAGCGAGCCCGGAAAGCCCAGCTCGCCGTCCGCAAACCGCCGGAAAAGCGAGATGCCGTCCGGCAGTTCCTCCCAGTCCCAGATCTGCCGGTGAAACCCGCGCGGGCCCGAGTGCATGCTGTCCGGCCCGGCGTTTTTCGGGAGTTCCACCTGTTTTCCCGCGAGCGTGCAGCGCCCGCCGTCCATGCGGTCGGCGATCGGGCCGATCATCGCGCCGAAGAACGTGCCGTCCGCGATATACTCCGCGAGCGTGTCGTACCCGAGCACGACGTCGAGCGCCTCGCCGCGCGCGTCCCGGACGGTCAGCGACTGCAAAATTCCCCCGAAGTTCGTCACGGCGGCGGACATCCGCTCGCCCTCGATTTGAAACAGCCAAATGTCGCGGCCCGCGTAGTTCGCGAACAGCCGCCTCGAGATACGGTTCAATCCATCAAGCCCTTTCCAACAAAATCGAGCGCCGTCTCGCGGCCGATGTGGAAGGCGATCGTGTCCGCGCTCGAAATCGACTCCCTCGCCAGGTGCGCGCCGAGCTCCGGGGCGCTTGCGCCGCCGCCGGGCAAAAACGGCAGGCCGAGGATCAGGCCGATCACGCACCCGGCGATGAACGCGTCGCCCGCGCCGCCGGTCGCGACGACCGGGCCGGGAAGCGCCGGGATGTGCTTCACCGCTTCGCCCTCGCAGGCGTAGCTCCCGCCGGCGCCGCAGGTCATCAAAAGCCGCGCCGACGGGTTTTCCCCGCACAGCTTCCGGTGGCACGCGCGCGCGAGTCGCTCCATATCGGGGATCGCTTCGCCGAGATACGCCGCCGCCTCGTCCTCGTTGACGGCGAGTATGTCCGTGAAATGCAGCCCGCCGCCGGCCTCGAACTCCGGGAACTCGTCGACGAGGCACGAGGCCACGGTCAGCGCGCCGGCCTCCCTCGCCCGCTCAAGCAGCTTGAGCCGCGCCGGAACCGGCACCTCGGGCGCCGCGATCGCGACCGTCCTTTCGTCCATCGAGAGGCTTTGAAGCGCCCGGCCGACGTATTCCGCCGTGACCAAAGAACACGCGCTCTCGCTCGTCGTCACGTTGCACACGGCCTTGTCCGGGTACTGAAAGCACACGCAGTACATCGTCCGGAGCTCCGCGGTCCGTCCGACGCGCTGCGCGTCGATGCCCGCGCGCCGCATCTCGTCAAGCAGCGCCGCGCCCTGATCGTCGTCGCCGACGAGCCCGATCGCGTACACGGCAACCTCCGGCGCGAGCACGCGCGCGATGTAGTGCAATATGATGTGCTGCTTGCAGTAGTCGCGGGTCGGCGTGAGCCTCGCAAGCCGCGTCTCGTTGCGGCTCAGCGGCCGGTTGTCGGAGAGCTCAAAGAGCACGCCGGTCCCGATGCCGCCGGTGCCGACGACCTGATCATACGGCGCCTTCATCGTTGATCCCCTTGAATACCCACTCCGGATGCTCGGAGATCGGGTGCGCCGCGGTCTCCAATGTCGCGGTCAGCAGCGCGTCCGGGTGCTCCTGCAGAAGCGTCATCGGGTACTCGGGGTCGGGCTCGGAGAACAGCGCGACGCGCAGCGCCGTCTGCTTCCACGCGCCGGTGTCGCTGAACAGCCGCACCTTCTTCGCGCGCAGGCACTCCTTGACGCCCAGCGTCACCGACATCGGCGGCACGAACTGGTAGGCCGCGCCGAACGTCCGCT
>JAAYZL010000063.1 GCA_012514855.1 Clostridiales bacterium | reverse complement strand
GCGGCGTTCGCGCTGCAATGGGACGGGGAAGTCGCGATCGTGGCCTTCCGCGGCACCGACCAGAGCTTCGCGGGCTGGAAGGAGAACTTTATGCTCGCCTACCGAAGCCCCGTGCCCGCGCAGGCGCACGCGGTTTCGTTCGTCGCCGAGATCGCGGAGCGGTTCCGGGGATCGCTGATCCTTTGCGGCCACTCGAAGGGCGGGAACCTCGCGGTCTACGCCGCCGCGTTCTCGGAAGCGCCGGTTCGCCGGCGCGTGAAGGAGGTCGTGAGCCTCGACGGCCTCGGCCTCTCCCCCGCCGACGCCCGGCACGGAGAGTTTCAGGAGATTCGCGACCGCGTCCGGGTCTACATACCGCGCGCGTCGCTCGTCGGGCTGCTGTTTGAGAACCCGAGCGGCTGCGTGTACATCCGAAGCCGCGCGCCGGCCCCCTTGCAGCACTACCCGTACATGTGGTGGGTCGAGGGGTGCGGCTTCGTCCCGGCCAGGGCGCCCGCGCGCTTCAACGCGTACCTCGCCCGGACGCTGCGCCGCTTCGTCGACGGCATGGAGCCCGAACTGCGCGAGGCGTATGTCGAGGCGCTGTTTCGGGTCGTCTCGTCCGCCGAGTCGGATTCCGTGCCGGAGATGCTGAAGACCTGGCGCAGGAGCGTCCCGCGGGTGCTCGGCGCGACGCTCGGCATCGACCGCGAGACGCGGCGGCTGTTCAGGCGCGTGTTTTGGATTTTTCTGCGCGCGGCCTCCGGAAGAATGACCTGAATCTTGCATTTTCCGGTTTTCTCGGTTATAATGAACCCAACGGGTGGCGATTTTTCCCAACGACAGACGACAAGGAGAGCGTATATGGCGGAGAAGGTGTCAAAGCAGCTCGTGACGAACGCGCGGTGGTGCAAGGGATGCGGGATCTGCGTGGAATTCTGTCCAAAGGGCGTGCTGGGTCTGGTGAAGCAGAAGTGCCGGATCGTGGAGCCGGAGAAGTGCACGAAGTGCGGGCTGTGCGAGATGCGCTGCCCGGACTACGCGATCTGGCTGGAGGAGGTGGAGGAGAATGGCTGACAGAAAGCGGGCGCTCTTACAGGGCAACGAAGCCGTCGTCGAGGGCGCGATCGCGGCGGGGATGCGGTTTTTCTCCGGATATCCGATCACGCCGTCGACGGAGATCGCGGAAAGGTGCGCGCTGCGCCTCCCGCAGGTCGGGGGCAAATTCATCCAGATGGAGGACGAGATCGCGGGCATGGCGGCGTGCATCGGCGCGTCCGTCGCGGGCGTGAAGGCGATGACGGCGACGTCCGGCCCCGGCTTTTCGCTCAAGCAGGAGAACATCGGCTACGCGGCGCTGGCGGAGGTGCCCTGCGTGGTCGTGAACGTCCAGCGCTCGGGGCCGTCGACGGGGCTTCCGACGTCCCCCTCGCAGGGCGACTACATGCAATCGCGCTGGGGAACCCACGGCGACCATCCCGTGATCGCCATCAGCCCGTCGAGCGTGCAGGAGACCTATTTTGAGGCGATCCGCTGCTTCAACCTCGCGGAGCAGTACCGCGTGCCGGTGATCCTCCTGATGGACGAGATCGTCGGGCACATGCGCGAGGGCATCGAGCTTCTGGACCCCGACGAGGTTCAGGTGTTCAACAGGCTGACGAAGGAGGACCCGGAGCAGGCGTCGATGCCCTACGACATCGTGCCGGGCGAGCTGGTGCCGCGCATCACGCCGTTCGGCGAGGGCATCTTCTACAACATGACCGGCCTCGTGCACGACAACTGGGGCTTCCCGACGAATTCGCCGGTCAAGGCGAACCGCCAGTGCACGCGCATCATGAAGAAGATCGAGAAAAACGTCGACAAGATCGAGAGATACGAAGTGCGAAGGATGGAGGACGCCGAGGTGTGCGTGGTGTCCTTCGGCGGCACCGCGCGCAGCGTCGAGGCGGCGATCGACGACGCGCGGCAGGAGGAGTACAAGGTGGGTTCCTTCCGGCCGGTCACGGTCTGGCCGTTCCCGGAGAAGGCGATCGCGGAGATCGCTTCGCGGGTCAAGCACATCGTCGTCGCGGAGCTCAACTACGGCCAGATGAAGCTCGAGGTCGAGCGCGCGGCCGCGGGGCGCTGCGCTGTCAGCCACATCGGCAAGGTCAACGGAACGATATTGAAGCCCAGCGAAATCTACAGGCTGATCCGGGAGGTGGCGCGATAATGGCGAGCAAGCTGATGGAAAAGTACCTGCGGCTGGAGCGCCTTCCGCACATCTGGTGCGCGGGCTGCAGCAACGGCATCATCATGCGCGACGTCGCGCAGGCGATCGACAATTTGCAGCTCGACCCGAAGAACGTCGTGATCGTCTCGG
>JAAYZL010000461.1 GCA_012514855.1 Clostridiales bacterium | reverse complement strand
GTGCTGCGCGTAGCAGAGCATGCCGAGCTTGATCCCGTTGACCTCGACGACGTTCGCCCTGTCCGCCTCGGCCCGGGAGCGGTTCGCGCCGCCGAAGTCGAAGCCGTGCTTTTCGACGAGGTTCGCCGTCTGCACCATGCCGTCGAAGTAGCGGTCGAGCATGTGGTTGTTCGCGAGCGTCAGGAAGTCGACGCCGCTTTCGCGGATCGTCTCGAGGAGTGATTCCGGCGCGTTGAAGCGCGGGTAGCCGGAGAACCCCTCCCTCCCGACGAGCCCGACCGTCGTCTCGAGGTTGCCGATCGTGTAGTCGGCGCTTTTGAGGGATTCCGCGACGAGCGCGTACTGCTCGCCGAACGAGTACGTGCCGTCCGCCCGGCGCGCGATGTCGAGCTGCTTTTTGTGCATCATCAGGTCGCCGACGGCGCGGACCGTGACCGTGCGCGGGAAAAACGCCGGCTCGGGCGTCGGCGCCTCCATCGCGGGCCACGCGCTGCTCGGGAGGTCGGGGTCCGGCGCCGCGGTCGCGGCGGGGGCGGGCGTCCTGAGCGGCTCCTCGGTCGGCAGGACGTCCACCGCGGCGAGCGCCCACGGGAACATGCTCAGGCACAAAAGCAGCGCAAAAAGCGCCGCCCAGCAGCGCTTCCAAAGGCCGGGGGACCGTCGCTTCATCCAGATTCCTCCGAAACACAGGGGAACCTCCGCCCGTCGGCGCGAGATTCCCCTCGTCTTTTGCGCTATTCCTCCGCGCGCTCCTCGTCCGGCTCCTCCGCCCGGGGCTCCTCCGCCGGGGGTTCCTCGGCCTGCGGCTCCTCGGCGGGCAGCGTCTCCGCGCCGGGCTCGGGCCAGTTGATCTCGACCTCGGGCTTATGTTCGTCCGCGTCGAACGGGTGGCCGCACACGACGCAGAACCTGCCGTTCTCCTGCCGGAGCGCGCCGCACTCGGTGCAGAACTCCGCGACCGGCTTCTCGGGCTCATGCTTCTCCGGCTCCGGCTCGGGCTCGGGCTCCTTCGGGGGCTCGGGCTCGGGGAGCTTCGTCCCGCAGGAGGGGCAGAACTTCGTGTCGCGAGGGAGAACCGCGTCGCACTTCGGGCAGCGCTTCCGCTCGCTCAAGAGGTCGAGCTCCGCGGTAATCGCCTTCGCGCGCTCGTTGATCTGGTCGATGCGCTTGACGATCAGGTCGAGCTGCTCGGTCACCTGCGCGCGCCCGCGGGATTCGTAGTACGCCTCGCCAAGCGTGACGAGCAGCTTTTTCTGCTCATCGCGAAGCGCCCGTATCTCGCCGTTCAACCTGGACGCCTCGAGGCTGTCCTTGGTCATCTTCTGCACGGACTTCGCGGCGCTCTGGAACTGTTTTCCAATATCGCTGAAAAAAGAAGCCATTGCATTCTCCCCTTTCTCGGTCGATCATGCTCGGTCGAAAGACAAAAAACCGCTGATTCTCCCCCTATAATAATACCTTTTCCCGAGAAAAGCAAGTAAATTCTCGGTCTGCGCATGTCCCCCGCCGCCGCTGGGAATGTTAGGCAGGGGGTGATAGTGTGTTCACGCTGTTTCTGCGCGCGTTGATTCTGTACGTCGTGATGATCATCACGATGCGGGGACTCGGCAAGCGCCAGCTCGGGCAGTTCCAGCCCTACGAGTTCGCGATCGCGATTTTACTCGCCGACCTGATCGCGACGCCCATGGAGTCGATCTCGACCCCGCTCCTCTACGGCATTCTCCCGGTCGCGGCGCTGTTTGCCGTGCACAGCCTGATCACGCTTCTGTGCCTGAAATTCGACAAGGTGCGCGCGTTCATCTCCGGCAAGCCCTCGGTCGTGATCTCGAAGGGCGTGATCGACCAGCGGGAGCTCAAGCGCCTGTGCCTGAGCATCGCCGACCTGCTCGAGGGGCTGCGCGAGGTCGGCATCCTGGACCCCACCGAGGTCGGCACGGCGGTCATCGAGGCGAACGGAAGGCTGACGGCCTTCCCGGACGCCCGGAAGCGGACGCCCACGACCGGCGAGCTCGGCATCGACCCCGGCTACGAGGGGCTTCCGCTGACGCTCATCATGGATGGCCGCGTCCAGCAGAACAATCTCCGGCAGACCGGCAAGAGCGCGGACTGGCTGGACGGACTGCTCACCGGGCGCGGGCTCGCCGTCTCCGGGGTGTACCTCGCAAGCATCGACACCCGCGGCAAACTGACGCTGCAGCTGAAGGGCGGCGGCCTGATCGAGATCGAGGCCATCGACCCGGGAAAGGTGGTCTGGTAATGCGCGCGACCGCGATCGCGTTGGTCGTGGTGCTCGCGCTGTCGCTTGCGCTGTGCGCGCTGTCGCTGGTGACGGTGCGCAAGGCCGTCCGGGAGATGGACGATCTGCGCGTCGAGGCCGAGGAGTTCGCGCGCGCGGGCGACGGGGAGCTCGCGATGGAGCGGCTGGTCCGGATCGCCAACCGCATGGAGGACGCGAGGCCGTTTCTCGAGATGCTCACCTCGCACGAGGACCTGCACGACGCGGTCAAGCAGGTCGTCGACGCGCAAGTTTATCTGGAGTTCGGCGCGCTGACCGAGACCTGCCGGGCGCTCTCGCAGCTCGGCGAGATCCTGAACCACATCCGCGAGACCGAGGAGATCACGCTCGCGAACCTCTGGTGACCCCGGATCGCCCGCGGTGCATAGTATGCCCGGGGAGGGATCGATATGAACCCGAAGACGCTTCTCGAGCTCGCGTCGTTTGCGTATCTGGACCTGCCAGAGCGGTACCAAAGGCGGCTTGACGCGGGCGAAACCGTGCCGCTTTCGGAGGTCGCGCGCGAGCTCAGGCGGGTGAACGACCTGGGCGCGCTCCAATGCGGCGCGTACCTCGAGCGCGCCGGGCCGCTGCTCGAGGCGCTCGGCCAATCGCGCATCCGAATCGCCGGCTACATAGACAACAACCGAACGAGCGGCTTTGTCGCCTACGCGTTCCTGGCTCCCGGGCGCGAGGCGGTCGTCGCCGTGCGCGGCTCCGAGATGCGAAGCCGATGCGTCCCGAGCAACGTCGACTGGCGGGACAACGTCTGCGCGCCGCTCGCGGGCTCGGTGCAGTACCAGGACGCGGTTGCGTTCGCCGACCGGTTCGCGGAGGGCCCGCTCATCCTGACCGGGCACTCGAAGGGCGGCAACGTCGCGCTCTGGGCGCAGGGCGGCGCCGAAAATCCGCTCGCGCGCGCGGCGGTGTTCAACGCGCAGGGGTTCGCGCGCGACGCTCTCCCGCGGGAGCGGAGGGTGCGGATGCGCTTGGGCGCGGTCAACTACGTCGTCGCGGGGGACCTGATCGGCGCGCTGCTCTACCACCCGGAAAAGCGGTTCTTCGTCAAGCAAGTTCCGGGAACGAACGCGCACTCGCCGGAGGCGTTCTCCTTCGACGAACAGGGCTTTCCGATCCCCGCGGGCCGGACGATCGCCTCGGTCGGCGTGGAAATCCTGTCCCGCGCGCTGCTGGTGCTTCAGAGGCTGGGCTTCGCGCCGGGCGCCTGGAAGCTGCTCAACTGCCCGGAGCCGGGCCGTAACACAATCTAGGCAACCGCTGATTTAATCCCGCGCGCGCTGGTGGCTGCATTTCCGCCATCCCGGGCCTGCTGAATTCTTGAAATAGCGCTGCTATTCCTGCGAATTCTGCAAGCCCAATCTGACGAAAATTCAGCTTGC
>JAAYZL010000460.1 GCA_012514855.1 Clostridiales bacterium | reverse complement strand
GGGCGCGCAGGCGGCGAACTACCCCTTCTGCACGATCGAGCCGAACACCGGCGTCGTCGCGGTGCCCGACCCGCGGCTCGACGTGCTCGCGAGGATGTACAACCCGGAGAAATACACGCCCGCGGCGCTCGAATTCTTCGACATCGCGGGGCTGGTCAAGGGCGCGAGCCGCGGCGAGGGGCTGGGCAACCGCTTCCTCTCGCACATCCGCGAGGTGGACGCGATCGTGCATGTCGTGCGCTGCTTCGAGGACGAGAACGTGATCCACGTCGAGGGCACGGTCGACCCGGCGCGCGACATCGACACGGTCCAGACGGAACTCATTCTGGCCGACATCGAGACGGTCATGAAGCGCCGCGAGAAGGCGCAGCACCTCGTCCGCAACGGCGAGAAGAGGTACCGCGACGAGCTCGAAGCCGCGGAGATACTGCTCAAGCACATGGACAAGGGCCTTCCCGCGCGGACGGCGGCGCTTGCGGACGAGCAGCGCGCGGTCGCCGAGAGTTGGTTTCTGCTGACGACGAAGAGGGTCGTCTACGCGGCGAACATCGCGGAAAAGGACATCGGAAGGCCCGAGGGGGAGCTTCCGATGGTCGCCGCGGTCCGGGCGGTCGCCGCGCGCGAGGGCGCCGAGGTGCTCGTGATCTCCGCGAAGGTCGAGGAGGACATCGCGCAGCTCGATCCCGCGGAGAAGCGGATGTTCCTCGAGGATCTGGGGCTTGAAAAGAGCGGCCTCGACCGGCTCGTGACGCTCGGCTATAAGCTGCTCGGCCTCATCAGCTTTCTGACCGCCGGGCCGAAGGAGGTCCGCGCGTGGACGATCGCCGAGGGCACGAAGGCGCCGCAGGCCGCCGGCAAGATCCACACCGACTTCGAGCGCGGCTTCATCCGCGCCGAGGTCGTCGCGTTCGAGGACCTGGCGCGCGAGGGCTCGATGAACGCCTGCAGGGAGAAGGGGCTCGTGCGCAGCGAGGGCAAGGAGTACGTGATGAGGGACGGCGACGTCGTGCTGTTCCGGTTCAATGTATAGCGAATCGACGGAATTGAGGGAGATCCGGCGCCCGTCGCTGTTCGCGGCGAACGGGCTGTTTTTCCTGTCGCTCGCGGGGATCTTCGCCGTCAGCCTGTTGGAGAGGCCGATCGCCGCGTCGCTCGCAAAGTTCTTCCCCGGCGCCGGCTGGGAGGTAATGCTGCTCTTTGTGCAGATGGCGTACTACATGCTGTTCCTGTTCATGCCGACCGCGCTTGTGCTCAACAAGGGGGACGCATGGGAGAGCGCGCGCCTGAAGCCGGTCTCCGCGGGAAAATTGCTCGCGGTCGCGGCGCTCTCGCTGCTCGGCGCGGTCGTCGTGCTGCAGGTGAACGCGCTCTGGGTGCTGCTGCTGGAGGCGCTGCACATCCCGTTCTACAACACGGCGATCGGGATTCCGGAGACGGCGGTCGGCACGGTCGCGGCGGTGTTTTCGTACGGCGTGCTGCCCGGCGTCTGCGAGGAGCTCGTATTCCGCGGCGCGATTCTGGGCGCGTACGAGCGGCGCGGCACGAAGAAGGCCGTCGCGGTCGCGGCGGTGCTGTTCGCGCTCGTGCACGGCTCGCTCGGCGGGCTTCCGACGCAGTTGATACTCGGCGCGATCATGGGATTTCTGGCGTTCGCGTGCGACTCGATCTACGCGCCGATGGTCTACCACGCGGCGCACAACCTGGCGCTTCTTTTGATCGGCAAGCTGGCCGAGCGGCTTCCCGAGCAGCCGGTCGAGGGCGGGACGCTGCTCGAGCAGGTCGGCGGGCCGGCCGCGGTGCTGCAGTCGCTCGCGTTCGTGGCCGCGCTCGGGACGGGGCTCGTGTTCGCGCTGCGCGCGTTCAACCGGCGCAGGATCGCGCGCGGCATCGCGGCCGTTCCCGCGAGGCGGGAGAGGATGTCGGGCGGCGCGCGCGCGGTTTTGATCGCGGCGCTCGTGCTGGCCGCGATACTGTACGCGGTTTTGACGATGGCCGCATGAACGCGTCGATCCTTTGCGTCGGGCGGCTGAAGGAGAGCTGGCAGCGCGAGGGCGTCGAGGAGTATTTGAAGCGCCTGTCGCGCTACGGAAAATACGAAATCCGGCAGGTCGACGACCAGCCGGACGCGCTCGGTCAAAAGGCCGCGGAGCGCGAGGGCGAGGCGATCCTGCGGCGCATACGCCCCGGCGACCGCGTCGTCGCGCTGTGCGTGGACGCCCCCGCGCCGGATTCCTTGGGGCTCGCGAGGCTCATGGAGCGCTGGGCGCAGGAGCACGGCCGCGTGACGCTCATAATCGGCGGCTCGAACGGCCTCTCCGAATCCGTACTCCGGCGCGCGGACGAGCGGCTGTCGCTTTCAAAGCTCACCTTCCCGCACGGGCTGATGCGCGTGGTGCTGCTGGAGCAGCTCTACCGCGCCGAGCGGATACTCGCGAACGAGCCGTATCACAAGTAGAATGCCGAAAGAAATGGGGCGGGCCAAGCGGCCCGCCCCGGATCTTTTGTGGGATCAACGGTCAAACGCGACGATGTCCGCCGCTCGGGGGGACGAATAAAGCTGCACGTTGTTCGTTCCCTTCTGGCTCGAGGAGCCGTAGAGCAGCCCGTACCGCTCGACCGCCGCGGCGGTCGACGACCTGACGCGGCTGAGCATGGCGGGCACGGTCAGCTCCTGATCGAGCGCGTCGTAGAAGCCGACGCTGAAGAAGTCGACGGAGATCGAGCTCGCGGTGTTCAGGTAGCCGGACTGATTCCGTCCGTCGGTCGACGAGATGATCGACAGGCTGCTTTCGTCGCCGGATTTGCTGTGCCTTGCCGCATCCTTCTGCCTTGCGAGGGTGATGATCGAGTTCGCGGGGCCCTCGTTGCCGGAGTAGCACGACGCCACGTTGAGGATCACGTGCCCGTTCACGGCGGCGTCGATGGTGTCGAGGATATACCCGCCGGACAGGTATTTGGCCTTCGAGCCGGTGCCGCTCAGGTGCCAGCGGTACGCGCCGTATTTGTCGACCGTTCCGTGCGTGTGCAGGAAGATGAGCGACACGTCGCCCTCCTTCGAGCCGTCGAACGCCGCATCGACCGCCGCTTTGAACGACTTCGGGTCCTTGACCTGCGAATTGTTCCTGAACGTGATCTTGTAGCGGTGGCCGTCGACGTTGCTCCTGGAGATTGCGCTCCGGACGAGCGACGTGCTGTTCGAGCCGAACGGCAGGTAGCCCGCCTGTCCCGAGGTCTGGTAGAGGCCGATCACCAGCGCGCGGTAGGTGATGTCGCTGGTTCCGTCCTTGCGGTTGACGGTCACGTCGACCTGCACCTGCTTGCTCTTGATTCCGGCGGGAATGGCGGAGATGGTCGCCGTTCCGATGCCCGTCGCGGTGACGCGTCCGTTCGCGTCTACCCTGGCGATCCGATCGTTGCTGGATTTCCAGTCGACGGCGAGCGTGGACGGGGTGACCTGCGAGGTCAACTGGGCGGTGTCGTTGGCGGAATCTCCGTAGGTCAGCGTGACCGGGCTCGGCTGCGTCGAATCGTTGACCTTGAGGGTGAGGGACGACGACGGTGGATCGATGTGCAACTTTTCGATCCTATACGCCTTGGAGTTTACGCGCGACTTGGCGCGCACCCACACATCGCCGGTTTTGTGCGCCGTGAGCACGCCGGTGTCCTTGTCGATCGTTGCGATCTTGGTGTTGCTCGTCTCCCAGATGACGCCCGTGTTCGTGCGGTTGGCCGCGAGAATCTTGTAGTCCACCCCGATGAAGTCGTATCCCGACAGCGGCGAGTAGTAGATGTTGTCAAAGTCGTCGTAGTTCGTGTCCCCATGGTCGCGCGCGATATCCTTGATCGACCGGTAGCCTCCGTAGAAGCCTCTGTTGAGGTACAGCTCGTAACCGAAGGAATAGGTTCCGCCCGCGTACAGCATGCCGTTGTCGTCGACGATTTTGATCTGCGAGCTCGAATTCGAACTCGCGAACGAGTGGTTCTTGACGGTGATCTTGATCTTTGCGGACTTGCCGTTGACCGACTTGGCGTAGATGTACGCGGTGCCGGCACTGACGGCATAGACCTTGCCAGCGTTGCTGACCATCGCGACGGTCGGCTTGCTGGAGCCCCACTTGATCTTCTTGTTGTCCTTGTTGGCGCCCTCGTCGACGTAGACTTTGTCTTCGGGGTTGACCCTCGCGGTCAGCTCCACGACCTCTCCGACGCCCAGTACGCCGCTGGTGGAGGAGGAGTACTTGCCGGTCACGGGGTTTAGGATGTGGACGCTCGTGGGCAACTGCGGCTTGACGGTCACCTTGCAGCTCTTGATGATGCCGCTGGTGGAGATGCCGTAGATCGTCGCCGTTCCGGGAAGCCCGGCAACGAGCTTGCCGGTATAGCCGTCGATGGTCGCGACCGTGGTATTGTCGCTGTACCAGCGGACGCTCTTGTAGCTGGCCTTACTCGGCGAGGACGTGCCCTTGAGCGTCGTGACCGCGCCGGTTCCGCCGCTGAGCGACGTCTTCGAGAGCTTGAGCGACGTGACGCCCTTGCCCTTGGCGACGACTTTTATGGGCAGCGTGCGCATGGTGCCGGTCGATCCCTGGTCGTTGGCCACGATGGTGACGCTGGCGTCGCCGGTCTTCAGGCCCTTGATCTTGTTGCCGCTGACCGAGAGGCGCGACGTGTCGCCGCTTATGATGGTATAGCCGAGATCGGCGGCGTCCGCAGGGTACATCGTGACGATCAACGGGATCGTCTGACCGACGCCGATGATCAGGCCCGCCTCCTTCACGCCCGGGAACGGATCGACGTGCAGCTTGATTTCCGTCACATGCTGCACAACCTTGACGAGGCTGATCGCGTGCGGCGCGGTCGGGGTGGAGCCGTGGTTGTAGTAGTCGTCCTTCGACGTGTAGGCGTAGAAGACCGCGTAGCCGGACTTAAAGCAGGTGACCTTGCCGTTCTCGTCGATGTCCGCGATGTCCGGGGCGGTGCTCAGCCAGTAGACCTCGTTCGCGGTGGCCGGGGTGAACACGGGGGTGATCGTGTATTCGACATCCTCGCCGTAGAGATCGACGACGCGGTAGGTCGGCGTCAGCATGATCGATGTGACGAGGTCGCGCACGATGACCGTAATTTCGTCGTGGGCGTCCCCGTTCGTGACCGACGTGGCGGAGATGGTCGCCGTGCCGGGGCCGACCGCGGCCACGAGGCCGGTGGTCGGGTCGACGGTCGCGACGGTCTCGTCGTCGCTCGCCCACGCGACGTCCTTG
>JAAYZL010000459.1 GCA_012514855.1 Clostridiales bacterium | reverse complement strand
GGCGGTCTTGCCCTTGGCGACCGCGGTGATGATCGCGTAGCCGGTGCCGGGGCCCTTGCGCAGATTGACCGACGCCGTGGCGGTCAGCGTCTTTCCGGAGCCGTAGGAGCTCGTCGTATAGCTTCCGCCGGAGGATTTGCCGCCGGTCGACGCATCCTCCGCGCCCGCGTCGTCCGCTTCGCCGAAGGACACGCCGCCGGACGTCGACCCGGAGGGCGCCGACCCGCCGGACGTCGACCCGCCGGACGCCGACCCCGCGGGGGGCGTTTCGGTGTTCCCCTCGAGCCAGTTGGAGGTCGCCGGGGTGAAATCGTCCCCGGTGTCGCCGGCGGGCTCGGTGGCGGTCGGCTCCTCGAGCGGCGGGAACTCCGTCGCGAACGGGGAGGCCGTCGCCGCCGGCTCGGGCGGAGTCGCGCCGGGCTCGCCCTTGTAGGCGTCGAGCACCGTGCCGTCGGGGTAGACGTAGCTCACCTTCGCGGGGGTCGGCTCGTAGACGACGAGCACCTCGGCGTCCCCCGAGATGACCGCGTAGGCTTCCGGCGCGTAGAGGCTGCGGATCAGCGCGCCCTCGTCCGAGTAGAGCGACAGGTTTTCGGACGTGTAGACCGCCACGCCGTCCGCCATCGGGTAATAGCCCCAGTCGTAGCCCTCGACGATTTTCGCGAGCCGCTCGGTCCTGAGGTCGAAGCGGTAGAGCCTGCCCTCGAGCCACTCCTTGCCGTCGCCGCCCATCACGTAGTGGTCGGAGAGGTTGTGAAAGAACAGCGCGCCGTCCAGGCACTCGAGCCCCTCGACGCCGGTCTTGATGAGCAGCGACGAGTTGCCGGTCTTCAGGTTCACCCGGTACAGGCAGCCCGCCGAGCGAGAGATCGTGTCCGCGCCGAGCAGCGACGGGGATTCGTAGGTCAGCGCGTCGGTCAGCGATATGTAGTACAGGTAGTCGCCCGCGATCGCGTAGTCGCCCATTTTGACCGCGACGAGCTTCAGCGTCAGCCCGTTCGCCGGGTAGACGACGTGCACCTCGTCGTCGACGATCACGTACAGGTTCTCCGCGAACGCCGACAGCGCGTGGGCGACCTGCCCCTCCTTGAACGCGCACACTTCCGAGCGCGAGCTGTCCGCGTGCCGCCGGACGATCGCCGTGACCCCGCCGCCCGTGCGCAGGTAGTAGAGGTCGTTCCCGATCGCGACGAGGTCGGAGATCGCGTCCGCGCTCTCGACCAATGCCGGCTCGCCGCCCGACCGCGGGACGCGGACGAGCGATTTTTTCTCGCCGTCGTTCATCACGACGAACAGGTCCGCCTCCGTGCGGGCGGAGAAATCGCCCTTCGCGGAGACGCCGCCCTCGCCGGTGATGCCGAGCGCGTCCGTCACGC
Organism: Clostridiales bacterium; assembly: GCA_012514855.1. The sequence continues at coordinate 5,108 of JAAYZL010000459.1, read as the reverse complement.
TCTCCGCGCGCGCGGCGCAGGAGAGCACCAGCACCGTAAGAAGCGCCAAAACAAACCACTTGCGCATGTTTTCCCTCCTAAGCGAGAGCGCCCTCGAGAACCGTCAGGCGCAGGTTGTCCGCGTCGAGCGCGCACATCGCGCCCAGCGGAACCGTGATCTTTTGTTCGACGTGCCCGATCGAGAAGCCCGCGAGCACGGGCTTTCCGGACGGCGCGACGATGTCCCGAACGAGCGCCTCGATCGCCATCCCGAAGCCCTCGTATTCGTCGCTGCAGTCGGTGAACCCGCCGAGCACGACGCCCGCGCAGTCCCGGAACAGCCCCGCGTGCCTCAGCTGCGTCAGCATCCCGTCGAGCCGGTACGTGAATTCGCCGACGTCCTCCAGGAGAAGGATCTTCCCGCGCGCGTCGATCTGCCACGGCGTCCCGATCAGCGCCGCGACGAGCGACAGGTTGCCGCCCGCGAGCCGCCCCTCGCATCTCCCCGGAACGAGGCGGGAAAGCGGCATGCCGTCGGGGTTTTTGACCTCCCCGAGCGGCGCGGGGTCGGTGAGCGCGCGCAAAACGGACGCCCTCGAAAACCCCTCGAACCCCGGAAAGTCGGTCGCCGGCATCGGCCCGTGCAGCGTGATGAGCCCGGAGAGGCCGTTGATCGCCGCGTGCAGCGCCGTCACGTCCGAATAGCCCAAAAACGGCTTCGGGTTGCTCCGGATCAGCTCGAAGTCCACGCGGTCGAGCATGCGCGTCGCGCCGTAGCCGCCGCGCAGGCAGAACACCGCGTCGACCCGGTCGTCCCGGAACATCCGGTTCAGGCCCTCCGCGCGCTCCCCGTCGGTTCCCGAGAGGTAGCCGTAGCGCCGAAAGCAGCTCGCGTCCGCGATCGCCCGGAAGCCGAGCGCCTCGACCGCCTCGATCGCGCGCTCGGCGCCGCCCTCGTCCCGAACCGCGCCGGAGGGCGCCGCGAGCCCCACCGTGTCGCCGGGGCGCAGCGCGCGCGCCTTTTGCATCGGTTGCATAGCGTACTCCAAGAAAATAAATACTACTCTCTATTATAACACACCCGCGCAAGCCAGTTGCGACGGCGGTGTGACGATGCGATGTTGACATTTTGAAGCACTGTATCGCTTGAATCTTCATGGAAAAAGTGGTAGAATGGGCGGAGCATAGCGCAGAAGAGGTGTCAGAGATGCCAAAGACACGGGACGAGCTGCTCGAGCTCCTGAACGGAAGCGATTCCCTCGAAAGCCTGAAGGAGCTCCTGAGAACCGAGCCGCTTCCGCCCACCGCGGACGACGTGAACAACCACATCCACACGACCTATTCCTTTTCGCCGTATTCGCCGACCGCGGCGGTGTTTTTTGCGCGGGCGGCGGGGCTCTGCACCTGCGGGCTGATGGATCACGACTCGATCGCCGGCGCGGAGGAGTTCCTGAAGGCGGCCGAAATCGCGAAAATGGGCGCGACGATCGGCATGGAGTGCCGCGTCAGCTTCCGGAACACGCCCTTCGGCGGCCGCCGCATCAACAACCCCGATCAGGACGGCGTCGCCTACATGACGATGCACGGCGTGCCGCACGGCCGCGCGGCGGAGCTGAACGCGTTTTTCCAGCCCTACCGCGAGCGCCGCAACGCCCGCAACCGCAAGATGGTCGCGGCGGTCAACGGCCTGATGGGGGAGTACGGCATTTCGATCGACTTCGACCGCGACGTGCTGCCGCTGTCGAATTTCCAAAAAGGCGGCAGCGTCACCGAGCGCCACATCGCGAGCGCGCTGTCGGGAAAGCTGCTCGAAGTCGTCGGCGCGGGCGAAGCACTCGTGAGATTCATCCGCGAGGGGATGAGGCTCCCGCTGTCCCCGAAGACCGAGGGATATCTGCTGGACGAGGGCAACCCGCACGCGATGTACGACCTGCTCGGCTGGGTCAAGAGCGACCTGATCGCGAAGTTCTACGTCGACGCGACCGACGAGTGCCCGGACGTCAACGACATTCTGAAATTGTCGGAGGACGTCGGCGCGATCTCGGCCTACGCGTACCTCGGCGACGTCGGGCAGAGCGTCACCGGCGACAAGCGCGCGCAGAAGTTCGAGGACGACTACCTCGACGAGCTCGTCGGCTACATCGCGGGGCTCGGCTTCCGCGCAATCACGTACATGCCCTCGCGCAACACCAGGCCGCAGCTCGACCGCGTGCGCGCGCTCTGCGAAAAGCACGCGCTCTTCCAGATCAGCGGCGAGGACATCAACTCCCCGCGCCAGTCGTTCGTCTGCGAGGCGCAGCGCGACCCGGCGTTCCGGAACCTGTTCGATTCGACCTGGGCGCTGATCGCGCACGAGTGGCGCGCGACCGACGATTCCGCCGACGGGCTGTTCAGCGAAGAGAGCGCCGCGAAGTGGCCCGCGCTCAACGACCGCGTGAGGGCGTTCGCGGAATTCGGAAGAAGACTATAGCACGGAGGACACGACAATGCAATTCCATATCGTCAAAACCCCGGAACTGGCCGCCGTCGCCGCGTCGACAATCATCGCGGCCGCGATCCTCGAAAAGCCCGGCCTCGTGCTGGGCCTGCCGACGGGCTCGTCGCCGGTCGGCACCTACCGCGAATTGATCCGGATGCACCGCGAGGGGCTTCTCGACTTCTCGGGCGTCTCGACGTACAACCTCGACGAGTACGTCGGCCTCGACGGAACGCATCCGCAGAGCTACCGCCGCTTCATGGACGAAAATCTGTTCGAGCACGTGAACATCCCGCGGGAGAACACGCACGTGCCGTTGGGCACAGGCCCCGACCCGGAGGGGAACGCGCGCGACTACGAGGCCGCGATCGCGTCCGCCGGCGGCATCGATTTGCAGTTCATGGGCATCGGCCGGAACGGGCACATCGGCTTCAACGAGCCGTCGGACGCGTTCGCGGACGCGACCGCCGTCATCGCGCTCACCCCGTCGACGGTCGAGGCGAACAAGCGCTACTTCGCGTCCGCCGGCGACGTGCCCAGGACCGCCGTGTCGATGGGCGTCGGCACGATCCTGCGCGCGCGCAGGGCACTGCTCCTCGCGACCGGCGCGGACAAGGCCGAGGCCGTGCGCGGCATGGTCAGGGGCCCGATCACGCCCATGCTCCCCGCGAGCGCGCTCCGGCTTCACCAAAACTGCCTCGTGATTCTCGACGAGGCCGCGGCGGCGCTTCTGTAAGCCGGCAATACGCTGGAGAGAGAGGGGTCAGGCATGATTCCGCGCGTCGTACACTACTGCTGGTTTGGCGGAAATCCCTTCCCCAAGAAGATCGTCCGGTGCATGAAAAGCTGGAAGAAGCATCTTCCCGACTACGAGTTCCGGCTGTGGAACGAGGAGAACTTCGACGTAAACGCCTATCCCTTCGCCAAAGAGGCGTATCGGGCGAAGAACTGGGCGTTTGTCGCGGACATCTGCAGGCTCCATGCGCTTGTGGCGTGCGGCGGCATCTATCTCGACGCCGACGTGGAGGTCGTCCGGCCGCTTGACGACCTGCTCTCGCTTCGCGCGTTCATCGGCTTTGACGGCGAGACCTATCCGGAGATGGAGACGCTGGGCGCGGAGAAGGGCTTTCCCATCTTTCGGGAGATGCTCGACCATTGCGCCGGCAGAGAGCTGTTTCTCGAGGACGGGAGGATGGATACGGCGCCGCTGCCCCATTCGGTCACGCCGGTGCTTTTGCGGCACGGCTTCCGAGCCGACGGCAGCGCGCAGGAGATCGACGGCCTGACCGTTTTTCCCGGGGATTACTTCAGCCCCATGGCATTCGATTCCGGCAAGGTCAAGGGCACGGAGAATACCTACACGGTTCACCATTATGCGGGAACCTGGCTTGACCCGAAGGAGATCAGGAGAATCCGGCGCGGGCGCATGCTCTGCTCTGTTTTTGGGGAGCGCGCGGGATGGCGGATCCACAGGAGGATCGCTTCCTTCGGGCGACTGTACGGCAACCTCCGCAGAAACATCCGCAAAGACGGCCTTTTCGGGGGCCTCGCCAAGACGCGCAGGGGCCGTCGGGCGTGGAGGCGGGAGCATCCCAGGCGGCGCTGACCCGACCGCGGCCTTCGAACGTTCGGTTAAAACCCCCGTCACGGGGGTTTAAATCTGTCCGCTACTATGATATACTATTCAATACGGCATGCGAGGAAGGTGGAACCTTGGCGCACAGGGAGAAGCTGCTCCGGACGACGACGGCGGTCACGCTGGTCATCATCCTGAGCAAGGCGGTCGGCTTCCTGCGGGAGACGGTCGTCGGCGGATATTTCGGCACGTCGATGGAGAGCGACGCGTTTCAGTCGGCCTACAGCGTGTTCTACGTTCCGGTGCTGCTGTTGAACTCCTGCATCACCTCGACGCTGGTGCCCATGTACGTCGAGGCGCGCGAGCGGAAGGGCGCCAGGCGCGCGAACCGCTTCGGCAGCAACGCGATCAACATGCTCGCGCTGTTCTCGCTCGTGATCGCGGCATTGATGTTCGCGCTTTCGGGGCCGCTGGTCGATCTCGTCTATCACGGCTTTTCGCCGGAGAAGGTTCAGCTGACGGCGAAGCTCGCGCGCATCATGCTCCTGACGCTGATGTTCAACATCACCTCGATCGCGATGTCGAGCCTCCTGAACGCGGGCGAAAGGTACATATCGGCGCAGTTGACCGGCTTTCCGCTGAGCTTTGCGCTGATGCTGGCGGCGGTGGTCTTTTCGCCCGGATTCGGCGTGGAGGCGCTGGCCTGGGGCGTGTTCGCGGCGAACGTATTGCAGACCCTGGTGCTGATTCCGACGATGCGGGGCTGGTTCCGGTACACGTCGGCCCTCGACCTGCGCGACCGGCGGCTCCGGCGGCTGGTCACGCTCGCGGCACCGGCGATGCTCTCGATGGCGGCCAACGAGATCAGCCATCTGGTCGACCAGTCGATGGCCTCCGGCGTCGAGGGCGGCATTGCCGCCATGAGCTACGCCTTCAAGGTGATCACGCTGCTCTCGGGCGTCATCATCGTGCCGATGACCACGATCATGTTCTCGCGCATGAGCAAGCTGTTCGCGGCCAGCGACCGGGGCGGCGTGCTCTATGTCGTCCGGCAGTCGACGGTGTTGATCTCGCTGG
>JAAYZL010000458.1 GCA_012514855.1 Clostridiales bacterium | reverse complement strand
CGCGGCTGCAAGATCATGGAGGAAACGATTCGCATGGACGCAAAGGGCACTATACAGTCGGCCTATTTGCAGGGTGAGCTCAACGGCTTTGCCGTACACGTTGTTCGCAGATAACAGGCGGGGTGCAAGCTAGTAGTTTACGAAATCCATCAATTCATGCATAACACCCCCTTCTGGTTGTATTATTAATGGATTTCGTAAACTACTAGTGCTCCGCCCACCACAGAACTTGCGTCTCCGGCGGTTCAATTGCCCGCCCGGTTTCGCATCCATCCGAGCCAGCTGTTTTCCTGGTCGAAGGTGGCGCGGTGCAGATAATACGCGCTCCCGCTGTCGCTGACCAGCTCGATCGTGTTCGGGTCGGGCATGTTGAACCAGAACGTGCTGCTCGAATCGTATCCTTCATAGAACGTGATTTCTTCCGACACGACGTAGTAATTGTAGAGCGCGCTCTCGTCGAAGGTCCAGCTGGGGTCCGCGAGGCTTTCGACGCCGTTCCCGCCGTCGCCCCAGTAGAAGCCGAAGTAGACCTCCGCCCAGAAGTCCGGTATGATGTAGATCAGCATCTGCCAGCCGTCGCCCAAGGGTTCGCTCAGCCAGAGCCCCGGGAGCGTCTCCTCCGGCGAAACGCCGCCCATCCAGTTCGAATACTGACCGTAATCGCCGTCGTACGTATTCTCGCCGCTCCAGTCCCAGCTCCGCCAGGAATCCGCCTGCGCCTGCGACGCGCGGCGCATGACGAATGTCGCGCCCCACTCGTCCGTCAGGACGACGGTGTCCGCGTCCCGCACCTTGAAATCGTATTCGAGATCCATGCCGCGATCCGACCGGATCAGCAGGGTATCACCGGACTTCACGTATGAGCAGGTCAAGAATTCCAGGCAATTCCAATTCGCATCCGTCAGGCTCTCGACGCCCCCGTAGCCATCGCCCATATAGTAGGCGTAGCACTGCTCCAGAGAATCGCCGGACAGCACGTTCAGAAGGAGCGACTCGCCGCTCTCCATGCGCTCGCTCAGCCACAGGCCGACAAAGCTCGCCTGCCCGGCGGGTTTCTCCGTCTGCGGCGTAATATATTCGCCGAACGGATTGGCCTGCGCGGTCGGGGCCGGGGCCGGGGCCGGGGCGTATCCGCGCACCTCGGCGATGCCGAAGCTGCCGGAGGCCGCGTTGCTCGACCAACTGCCCGGATCGGAATCCGTGACGGCGTACCTCCCGGCGGGCAGGGCGAGTTCGCCGACGTCGGCGACCCAGAAGGCGTTGTGCGCGCCGCTCTGTCCGGCCTTGCCGACGGCCTGGAACGGGCCCCATTGCTCGCCCGATTCCGAGAACAGCGCGATCTGGCCCGGCTCCGCGCCGCCGCCGAGGGAATGGTCGGTCGTGATCGAAAAGACCGTGCTGTCCCGCTCCAGCTCGAACACCACATAGTATGTCTGCGCGCCTTTTTGCAGGGCGTCCGCGTTGGCGTTCGTCCACAGAACAGCTTCGTCCTCAATCCCTTCGATGCCGAAGTCGGGGAAGGGTGGGAGCGTCAGGGCGGGGAGGGGCGTCTCCGCCGCGGCTATTTGTGTGGGAACCGGCGTCTCGTCCGCCGCGGCTGCCCGCGTGGGGACAGGCGTCTCGTCCGCCGCGCCGGGAGCCTCCGGTATCGCGCTCCAGTCGAATTCGAAGTCCGTGAGCGCGGGCTGTTCTTCATAGGTCTGCGCGAGGGAGGAGAGCTCTTCTTCGCCGTACTCAACAAATTCCATCACGCCCGTCGCGTTCGCG
>JAAYZL010000457.1 GCA_012514855.1 Clostridiales bacterium | reverse complement strand
GTCGGCACGGTCGACGCGTTTCTGAAGGAGCGCGGCGTGCCGGGCATCTGCGGCGTCGACACGCGCGAGATCACGCGGATTCTGCGCGAAAAGGGCGTCGCGAACGCCATGCTCTCGGACGAAATTCCCGAAAACCTCGGGGAAATCGCGGCCTGGCGAATCGAGAACGCGGTCGCCGCCGCGAGCTCGGGGGAGCGGACGGTGATCCCGGCGGAAAATGGGCAGCGCTTCCGAGTCGCGCTGATCGACTACGGCGCGAAGCTCGGCATACTCCGGGCGCTCAACCGGCGCGGCTGTACGGTGACGGTCTTCCCGCACGACACCCCGGCCGAGGAAATCCTCGCGGGCGGGTTCGACGGCCTCATGCTCGGAAACGGTCCCGGCGACCCCTTGGACAACCCGTTCGAGATCGCGCAGGTCGGGAAGCTCATGGGGCAAATCCCGGTTTTTGGAATCTGCCTCGGCCACCAATTGATGGCGCTTGCGCAGGGCGGGCGCACGGCAAAGCTCAAATACGGCCACCGCGGAGGCAACCAGCCGGTGAAGGACGTCCGCGGCACGCGCACGTACATCACCTCGCAGAACCACGGCTACGCGGTCGAGGTCGACAGCGTCCCCGGCGTGCTCAAGTACGTGAACGCCAACGACGATACCTGCGAGGGAATCGACTACCCGGAGCTCAACGCGTTTTCCGTGCAGTTCCATCCCGAGGCGTGCTCGGGGCCGGAGGACACCGCGTTTCTGTTCGACCGCTTCGTTTCGATGATGGGAGGGGCGCCGCATGCCGATGCTTGAGGGAATCCGAAAGGTCATGATGATCGGCTCCGGGCCCATCGTCATCGGGCAGGCGGCGGAGTTCGACTACGCGGGCACGCAGGCCTGCCGCGTCTTGAAGGCCGCCGGGCTCGAGGTCGTGCTGGTCAACTCAAACCCGGCCACCATCATGACGGACCGCGGTGATTTTGACGGTTTTTCAAACCATCAAAATCAGTCCCCTCTGGGGGACAAGTTTTTCCAAAGGAAAAACTTCCTTCCGAACGCCGATGAAATCTACCTGGAGCCTTTGACCTTGGAGACGATCCGCCGGATCATCGAGAAGGAGCGCCCGGACGGGCTGCTCGCGGGCTTCGGCGGGCAGACGGGGCTGACGGTCTCCTCGCAGCTCGCGAGGGAGGGCTTCCTCGAGCGGATGGGCGTGAGGATTCTCGGCACGCCCGCGGAGGCGATCGACCGCGCCGAGGACCGGGAGCTTTTCAAGGAGACGATGGAGGGGATCGGCCAGCCGCTGATCCCGTCCGCGACGACGACGGGCGTTCCGCACGCGCTCGAAATCGCCGAACGAATCGGCTACCCGGTCATCGTGCGCCCGGCGTTTACGCTGGGCGGCGCGGGCGGCGGCGTCGCGTACAGTGCGGACGAGCTTGTGCAGATCGCGGCCGTCGGGCTCGAGGCGTCGCCGATCCATCAGGCGCTGATCGAGAAGTACATCTACGGCTGGAAGGAGATCGAGTTCGAGGTCATGCGCGACGGCGTCGGGAACGCGATCGCCATCTGCTCGATGGAGAACGTCGACCCGGTCGGCGTGCACACCGGCGACTCGATCGTCGTCGCACCCGCGCTGACGCTCGCGAACCGCGAGTACAACATACTGCGCACCGCCGCGATCAACATCGTGTCGGCGCTCGGCGTCGTCGGCGGCTGCAACTGCCAGTTCGCGCTGAACCCCGACAGCTTCGAGTACGCCGTCATCGAGGTCAACCCGCGCGTGTCGCGGTCGTCCGCGCTCGCGTCGAAGGCGACCGGCTACCCGATCGCGAAGGTCGCGGCGAAGATCGCGCTCGGCTATAGGCTCGACGAGATCAAGAACGACGTGACCGGCAAGACCTGCGCCTGCTTCGAGCC
>JAAYZL010000456.1 GCA_012514855.1 Clostridiales bacterium | reverse complement strand
GCGCGCGCCGTCCCGACCATCTCCGCGCCCTCGGCCAGCACGCCCGCGTCAAAGTCGATCCAGTCGGGCTTGCGCGCCGCGAGGGCGCGGTTCGTCGCGATTTTCAGGGTCGGCGCAGGCGCGCCCATCGGCGTCCCGCGGCCGGTGGTGAACAGCACGATCTGCGCGCCCGCCGCCGTGAGCGCGGTGATCGCGCAGCCGTCGTTGCCGGGCCCGCTGATCAGCGAGAGCCCGGGGTGCGTCCAGGGCTCGGCGCAGTCGAGCACGCCCGACACCGCGCCCGTGCCCCCCTTCTGCACGCAGCCCAGGCTCTTTTCCTCGAGCGTGGTGATGCCGCCGCTCTTGTTCCCGGGCGACGGATTTTCGTAGATCGGCTGGCCGTGCGCCTCGTAATATCGCTTGAAGCCGTCGATCATCCGGACGGCGTCGTCAAAGACGCCCCGGTTCCGACAGCGCGCGAGAAGCGCCGCCTCCGCGCCGAACATCTCGGGAACCTCCGTCATCAACGCCGCGCCGCCCGCGGCGCAAACGCCGTCCGTCACCGCGCCCAACAGCGGATTGGCCGTGATGCCCGAAAGGCCGTCGGAGCCGCCGCACTTCAGCCCCAGCACGAGCCTGGAGAGCGGCTGTTCGGTGCGCGCGTCCGAGCGAATGCGCTCTGCGACGGGCCGGAGCAGCTCGAGCGCGGCCTCCACTTCGTCCTCCGCGTCCTGCGCGCGCAGGAATTTCACCCGATCCTCATCCCACGACCCCAGCGCCGCCTGCATGGCCTCGACGCCGTTGTTCTCGCATCCGAGCCCCAGAATCAGCGCGCCGCCCGCGTTCGGATGCCGGGAGAGCGCGCACAGAAGCCGCTGTGTGCGCAAATGATCTTCCCCGAGCTGGCTGCAGCCGTAGGGATGCGCAAACGCGTGCGCCGGCACGCCGAGCTCCCGCGTGGCCCTGTCGGCGATGCGCCCGGCGGCGCGGTTTATGCAGCCGACGGTGGGCAAAATCCACAGCTCGTTGCGCACGCCCACGCGCCCGTCGCGGCGCGCATATCCCCAAAAGGAACCGGTCATCGGAGGGCACGCGGGCGGCGGAGCGGGCTCGTATGCGTACCCGGACGCGATGTCGAGGTTCGTTCGCAGGTTGTGGGTGTGCACCCACGCGCCGGGATGGATATCCGCGATCGCGCGCCCGATGGGCATGCCGTATTTGCGCACGCGTTCGCCCTCTTTGACGGCGCCGAGCGCGAACTTGTGCCCGGCCCGGATGTCCTCCCTGAGCTCTGTTCCCAAAATTTGATCGCCGCTCTTGAGCGATGTCAGCGCGACGGCGACGTCGTCGGACGGATGAATTCGGATGGCTTTCATTTGCGATGCCTTTCCTGCGTTTTTTGCCTAGGGCAATACCGCATAAAGAGGGCGCGCGCCGGCGAGATGAATTTTCGCCCTATTCCGCCAGCGCGCTGAACTGCTCGGGCGGGATACTCGGATAGGCGATGAGGTGGTTTTTCCGGTAGCGGTTGGGCGTATTGCCGAACTTCGCCTTGAAGAGGTGGTAGAAGTAGCTCACCGACTCGAACCCGACCGCGTAGCAGATGTCCACGATGTCGTGCTCGGGGCTTTGGAGCATCCTGAGCGCGAGATTCAACCGCGCGCCGTTTATGTACTCGGTGGGTGTCATACCCATCATGCGCTTGAACTCCCGGCACAGGTATTCGTGGCTGTATGGCGTCATCTCGAGTATGGCGGGGAGCCCGCGGCGGATGTTTTCCGGCTTTTCCATCCCCTGAAGCAATTTTCTAAGCCACGGCGTGCGATCCGACGCGGATTCGTCCGCGCCGGCCAGTCGGTAAAAGCACAGATCCACGAGCAGCGCGCGCAGTTCCGCGAGGGCGCGCTGTTCGTCGGTCGCGCAGAACAGGTTCACGCGCTCGATGCGGTGGACGTACCGCTCGATCTCCGTGGGGCTGAGCACCGCGCTCGGCGGCGGCCCCGACCGCAGCATGCGCGCGGGCATGCCGTCGCCGAGGTACCGCGCCATTGCGTCGACTTCCGCGGCCGGGAGCGTCACCGCGATGTATTTCCCCGGAACCTCCATCTTGCGCGAGTGCACCTCCTCGGGGCGCAGCAGCAGGATGTTCCCGGTCTGGAGGCGAAGCGTTTCGCCATCCAGGATCAGCAGATGAACCCCGCTGAGCACGATCGAAAGCTCATACTCAAGGTGATAATGCGGGTAGACGATGCAGCTGTAGTTGTTGGAAGCCGTGCACAAAACGCCGATGCCCGGCGGAGACGGATTGCAGTAAGCGGGCCTTCGCATAATATCACTCCTCAGAAAATGACCTTCACCGGTTAATAGTATATCAATACAAAGCAATAATTGCAACACAGAAGAAGAACAATCGAATGCGAAAAGTATATTATGTGGTCAAGCAACAAGAATAATCGTTAGATTAGACAGATTTGCATGCCAAAAAACGGCATTCCATTGTAAATAAATTATATAGAAATTGATTTGTTTCGGTGAATGCGTTAACTCCAAAAACGGCCGTGGGACGACGCTCATTTTTGAGGCTCAACAGGACGGAACTTTCCTTGAAATATCAGCCACCGGGCGTCTGTTCCCACGCCGCGACGCGTGTGAATATAGAACAATTCTTAGGAGGAGTACTTTCATGAAAAAGATTCTCTGCACACTGCTCGTATTGGCCATGGCGCTGACCGGAATGGTCGCCCTGGCCGAGGACACCGTTCTGGTCGGTGTTTCCTGCATGGAAACCGGCCCGATGGCCGCCGGAGGCCTGCACATGAAGCAGGCGATCACCATGGCGTTTGAGGAGATCAACGCCGCGGGCGGCGTGCTCGGCGGCAAGACGCTCGAGATGTACCTGGTGGACGACACCGGCAACGCGGCGGGCGCCGTGACGGCGGTCAACAACATCCTCTCGCAGGACGTGTCCGTATGCATCGGGCCGCACACCTCCCCGATGGCCCTGGCCGCGATGGAGTACTACAAGGAGGCGGGCATTCCCTTTGTCACCGCCGCCACCAGCCCGTCGCTGGTCGATCAGAACAACGAGTATTTCTTCCGCATGTCGGTCTCCGACGCCTCGGTCGGCAAGGTCATGGTGAAGTTCGCCGCCGAGACCTTCGGCGCCAAGAAGATCGCCACGATCCACATCGCCAACGACTACGGCAAGGCCGCCAACAACTCCTCGAAGACCTACGCGGAGTCCATCGGCCTGGAGTACTACTCCGAGGGCATGACCGCCGAGGACACCGACTTGACCGGCCAGCTTCTCAAGATCAAGGACTGGGGTCCGGACGTGATGTTCTCGTTCAATCATGACGCCGACAGCGCGCTCGTGATCCGCCAGTTCAACGAGCTCGGCATGAAGGACATACCGTTCGTCGGCTCGAACGCGCTGCCGATGCCGCAGACGCTGGATCTGATCAGCGGCGAGCAGGTTAACGGCATGTACGCCTCCACCGACTTCTTCGCCGACGCCACCGACCCGGTGATGGCCGACTTCATGGCGCGCTATGAGCAGCGCTGGGGCGTGCTGCCGGAGCGGTATGCCGCGATGTACTACACCGCCTCCCACCTGATTGCCGACGCGATCAACCGCGCGGGCAGCCCCGATCCCGCGGCCATCCGCGACGCGCTCGCCGCGACGGAAGGCTTTGAGAGCATGCTCGGAAAGCTGACCGCCAACGAGCACGGCGAGCTGAACTCCACTCTGTTCATTCTCCAGATTGACGCCGACAAGGTCTGCTCCGTCGCGCAGAAGGTCAGCCTCAACTGACGGCAAAAGAGGATTTGCGGCGGAAGGGGAATTCCCTTCCGCCAATTCTGTAGGGCGCGCGGCCTGAGGCGGCGCGACCCGCGGGCCAACCGCATTACCCGATGGGAGGGTTTGTATGAGCATCGTCTTGCAGCTCCTGGTCAGCGGCATATCGATGGGCTTTATCTACGCGCTCGTCGCGCTCGAATACACGCTGATCTGGAACGCCACCGGGCTTTTGAATTTCAGCCACGACAAATTCATCATGCTCAGCGCCTATGTGTTCGCGGGAACCTATGTCGCGGCCCTGGATCTGCCCTACGGCTACGCCGTGCTGTTCGCGCTGATCACGATGTTCCTGTTTGGCATCGTCGTGGCGCTCATGATCTTCAACCCGCTGTCCGCGATGTCCTCGAACCTGTACGCGATCATCGGAACGGTCATCCTTGGGCGGATCATCACGGAATCGATCCGGCTGCTCTGGGGCCCGATTCCGTTCACGTTGGATACGTTCCTCAAGGGAACCATCAGCGTCGGGGACCAGGTCGTGTCGCGGCCGTATATCTACATCGTCGTCATCTGCACGATCATCACCTTCGCTCTGACGATCTTTCTCAAAAAGTCCAAGGCGGGCATGGCGATGCGCTGCGTCTCCAACAACAAAAACGCCGCGGCGCTGATGGGCATCAACGTGCCGATGAACATGGCGCTGACGGTGGGCATCTCGGCCTCGATCTGCACCGCCATCGGCATCCTGATCGTGCCGCTGTTCAACGTGCACGCCACGATGTCGACGATGATCGGGCTCAAGGGCTTCTGCGCGGGCGTGGTCGGCGGCTTCGGGTATCTGCCGGGCGCGATTCTCGGCGGGCTTCTGATGGGGCTGGTGGAAAACTTCGGAAGCATGATACTGCCCTCGGTTTACAAGGACGTGGTTTCCTTCGGCCTGTTGATTCTGTTCCTGCTTTTCCGGCCGTCGGGTCTACTCGGCCACAAAAGGACTTAGGAGGTGCCGTATGCAGACGAAGAAGAGCCGGGCGCGCTTTTTCGGGGCGGCGCTCTTGATCGGAGCCCTGATTGCGGTGGCCATCGCGCTTCCGCAGGTTTTTACGAAGAAATACCACACGAACCTGATGAACCAATGCCTGATCAACATCATCGTGGTCACGGGGCTGAACTTCATCACGGGCATGACCGGGCAGATGAACATGGGAACCGCCGGCATCTTCTCGCTGGGCGCGTATACCTCGGCGCTCATGACGACCCGGCTGGGCACGACGCCCTGGCTCGGGCTGCTCGGCGCGATACTGATGGGCTGCCTGATCGGCATCTGCCTGGGCTACCCCTCGCTCAGGCTCAAGGGCGTGTATCTGTCGCTGACGACCATCGGCTTTTCGGAGGTCGTGCGCATATTTATCACGAACCTGGACGACCTGACCGGCGGCGCCGTGGGCGTCACGAAGATCGCGCCGTTTCAGCTGTTCGGGATGGAAATCAAGGACAACGTGTCCGTCTACTACCTGTATCTGGCGATGACGGCGATCCTGGTCGTCATCGCGTGGCGGCTCGCGCGCAGCAAGTGGGGCCGCGCGTTCAAGGCGATCAAGGACAACCCGGAGGCGATGGAGTCCTCGGGCGTCAACATCGCGTCGCTCAAGATCATGGCCTTCACGCTCGCGGCGATCTACGGCTGCATCGGCGGGTCGCTCTACGCGCACTTCATCCGCTACATCAACCCCGCGACCTATACGCTCGACTTCTCGATCAACTACGTGATCATGCTGGTCATCGGAGGTCTGGGCACGGTTCCGGGCGGCGTGCTCGGCGCAATCCTCGTCACGCTCACGCCGGAGCTTCTCCGATTCCTCGAGAACTACTACTGGTTCATCTACAGCATCATCACGCTCCTGTTCGTCGTCTTCCTGCCAAACGGAATGGCCAGCGTGTTCGCCAGGTTGAAGGGCCTGTTTGTAGGCCGCATCGGGAAGGGAGGGGTCGCAAATGGCAACCGTCCTTAAAATCGAGGGGCTGACGAAGCGCTTTCAGGGCCTTGTGGCGGTGAACAACCTCTCCATCGACATGCAGGAGCGCACGATTCACGCGCTGATCGGGCCGAACGGCTCCGGCAAGAGCACCACCATCAACATGATCACGGGCTCCTATCCCTCCACCGAGGGGCGGGTCTTCCACAGGGACGCCGAGATCACGAACAGGCCCGCCTACGAAATCGCCAAGACCGGCATCAACCGCACGTTCCAGAACCTCAAGCTCTACAAGTCGATGACGGTTCTGGAAAACCTGATGGTCGGCATGCACATGAAGACCAGCCAGGGCTTCCTCTCCTTTCTGGTGAACCCCGTGCGCACCGCGGCCGAGGAAAAGCAGATGTGCGAAAAGGCGCTCGAGGTGCTCGACTTCATCGGGCTGCACCCGCTTCGCAACGAGTACGTCAACAACATCTCCTACGGCCGCCAGAAGATGACGGAGCTCGGGCGCTCGCTGATGAACGGGCCGAGGCTTCTGTTTCTGGACGAGCCCGCGGCGGGGCTGAACCCGTCCGAGCGCGTGGAGTTCATCGACATACTCGTCAAGGTGTTTGAGTCGGGCATCGATCTGTTCCTGATCGAGCACAACATGGACGTCGTGATGAACATCTCCAACCGGATCACCGTCATCAACTTCGGCATGAAGATCGCCGAGGGAAACGCCCGGGAGATTCAGTCCGACGAAACCGTGATCAAGGCGTATCTGGGCAACAAGTACAGGAAACAGGAGGCGGGAAAATGCTGAACGTAAACGGGATCGACGTCTTTTACGGCAAGGTTCAGGCGTTGTTCGACGTCTCCTTCCACGTGGCGCAGCATGAAATCGTGTCCATCATCGGCGCGAACGGCGCTGGCAAGACGACCCTGATGAAGACCATCATGGGCGTCAACCGGCCGCGCAAGGGCAACGTCGAGTACCGCGGGCGCGCGATCAGCGGCGATGCGGTGCACAAAATCGTCCGGGGCGAGATCATCTACGTCCCGGAGGGGCGGGAGATCTTCACGTCGATGACGGTGGCGGAGAACCTGATCATGGGCGCGTACAGCCGAAAATACACGAAGAAGCAGCTCGGCGACCACCTGGACGAGATGTACCAGCTTTTCCCGCGCCTCAAGGAGCGCGAGAGGCAGCTGGCGGGCTCGCTGTCCGGCGGCGAGCAGCAGATGCTGGCCATCGCGCGCGGGCTTATGAGCGATCCGAAGCTCTTGATGCTCGACGAGCCGTCGCTCGGCCTTGCGCCCGTCATCGTCGACGACATGTTCGAAACGATCGTGCGCATCAACAAAACCCGCAACATCCCGATCGTCATCGTCGAGCAGAACGCGTTCATGGCCATGTCAATCTCGAACCGAACCTATGTCCTGGAGGTCGGCTGCGTCGCCGCGCAGGGGGACAGCCACGAGATGATGGACAGCCCGGAAATCAAAAAGGCGTATCTGGGCGGTTGACGCCCGGGCGGTTGACACCCGGGCGAAGCTACGGGAAGGACGAAAGCTACGGGAACTCGATCATCACCTTCATGACCCCCGCTCCGCGCGAGGCCGCGAGGCAAAGCGCCGACTGCGCCTCCCGGAACGGGAACCGGTGGGAGATCAATGCGGCTGCCGGGAGCTTCCCCGCCGCCAGCAGCGAGATCAGCGCGGGATAGGTGTTCGCGTAGCGGAACGACGACAACAGCGAGACTTCGCGGACGAACAGTGCCTGCATGTCCAGCGCGATCTTTCCGGAAGGCACGCCGATCTCGACAAGCGATCCCCCCTTCCTGAGCCAGCGAAGGCTCGCGTTGATGGCGTCCCCGGAGCAGGTGGTGTCGAACACGGCGTCGAGGCTCCCCTCCGGGAGAAGCCCTTGGAGCGCCTCCGGGGACAGCCCGCCCGCATCCGCGGCACGGAGCGCGCCGAGGGAGAGCGCGAGGGAGAGCCGGTCGGGGATCATATCCGTCATCAGGGCGACGTCGACGCCCAGCGCGCGCATGACCATCAGCGCACTGACGGCGATCGGCCCGCAGCCGAGGATCGCCGCGCGCGCCCCGGCGGAGATCCCGGCGCGCCGGACGGCGTGCAGACCCACCGAGAGCGGCTCGATCAGCGCGCCCTCGTCAAAGCCCACGCCGGCGGGAAGCCTGTATAAGAGGTTTGCCGGGCGCACCGCGTATTCGCAGAGCGCCCCCTCCCCATAGGCATCTGCCACGGCGGAGCCCATGAAGGACATCCTCGCGCACAGGTTGTATCTTCCGGCGGTGCATTGCTCGCATTTGCCGCAGAAGTAGCCCGGCTCGACGGCCACGCGGTCCCCCGGCCCGAGATCGCGAACGCCCGGCCCCACCGCCTCGACGACGCCGGCGCACTCATGCCCGAGCACGTGCGGAAACGTGACCTCACCGACGCCCGTGCGACCCGTGCGAAAGTACGAGACGTCCGAGCCGCAGACGCCGACCGCCTTCATCCGGACCAATACCTCGCCCGCGCGCACCTCGGGCATGGGGCGCTCAAAAATTTCCAGCCGCTCCCGCGCGGTCAAAAAGGCGACCATTCTGGTGTTTTGCATATGACCCTCCCTCAGAAGCCGATGTGCATGCCGCCGTCCACAACGAGCTGGGTTCCGGTGATGAACTTCGCGGCGGGGCTCAGAAGGAACGCCGCGGCGTTTCCGATGTCCTCCGGCGCACCGAGCTTTCCCATCGGCGTTCGCGCAAGCACGCGCCGCTCGCGCGCCGGATCGCGGTCGAACACGTCGCGCAGCATCCGGCTCTCGATAAACCCCGGGATGATCGCGTTGACGCGCACGCCGCGCGGGGAATACTCGGTCGCCAACTCGCGCGTCAGCCCGTAAAGCGCCGACTTCGCCGCCGTGTAGGCGGGCGTATCCGTCAGCCCGAACAGCGCGCTCATCGAGCAGATCATGAGGATCACGCCCTCGTTTCGCGCGACCATGAGCCGGGCGCACTCGCGCGCAAGCGCAAAGCCGCTGAGCAGATGGGTGTCGATGACCGACAGGAATTCCTCGTCGCTGGTCTCGAGCGAGGGCTTTTTCAGGTGGTTCCCGGCGTTGTTGACCAGGCCGAAGATCGGGCCGTGCCTGCTCTCGATCTCCGAGAGCAGCGCGGGCAGCTTCGAGCGATCCCGCACGTCGCTGACGATGTAGCGGGCGCGCTCCCCCATCGCCTCGCACGCCGCGCGGAGCGCCTGTTCCGTGCGTCCGGTGATGACCACGCCGCCGCCCGCGCCGACGACGGCCCGGGCCATCGCGAGCCCGAGCCCCGTTCCGCCGCCGGTGATGAGTACGAGCCTGCCCTCGAGGGAAAATGCACTTTGCACGGGAATGCCTCCTTTCAGGTCAGAGGATGCCGAAGGTCCGGAACGCCTCGGTGGCGCTCATGCCGTCCTCGATCGCCTTGCGCACGCGCTTCTCCCCGCGCGCCTTCTCAAGCGATTTCGCGACGACCTCCCGGACGACCGCCTTCGGAATGGCGACGACGCCGTCCAGGTCGCCGAAGATCAGGTCCCCGGGAAGCACGGTGACTTCGCCCACCTCGATCCGGCAGCGGAAGTCGACCACCTGCGTGCGGACGCTCGAGTCCTGCGCGAAGCGGCCGCGCGAAAACACGGGAAAGTTCTGCGAGAGCATCTGCGGCGTATCGCGGTGATAGCCGTTGATGACCGCGCCCACCGCGCCGCGCTTCTTCGCCGTGGCGGTGAGCAGCTCTCCCCAATACGCGCAGCGCATGGCGCCGCCGGACGCGAGGTAGATTTCCCCGGGCTCGAGCTGGTCGAGCGCCTCGGTGAGCAGGCCGAACGGCTTCCTCTGCTCGCCGTACACGTCGATCATCAAGACCGGCATCGCGTAGCCCGCCAGCTTCATCTCCTCCCGCGCGGGCTGCACGGGTTGGGGCAGAAACTGATGGTAGAAGCCCATGCCGTCCAGAATGTCTCCGACGACCGGCGTGTACAGCTCGCGCCGCATGAGCTCAAACAGCTGTTGATCGCTTGTCCACTCCATGGCTATGCCTCCTCCGCGTCGATCGCGCGCAGTGCCGCGCGCATAAAGCCGAGCGCGTACGCCATGCCGCAGTGCCACGGCGCCGCACAGGTCATCTGGGGCGTATGATCGGGAACCAGCACGCCGTCGTAGCCGCAGTCCTTCAGGAGCTGCAGCGCGCGCAGCATGTCGATGTCCCCATCGTCGACGAAGGTCTCCTGGTAGTTAGGAACCTTTCCGCGGACGTTGCGGAAGTGTATGTAGGCGAACTTTCCCTGCGGGGCGTATCGCTCGATGACCTCGTAGATGTCGCCCTCCTGCATCTCCTGGACGCTCCCCATACAAAAGTCAAAGCAGTTGGAGGGACTGGGATGGAGATCCACGAGCCTCTGAAACAGCCGGGGCTGATGCACGAGCCGCGCGTGCCCGCGCAGGGCAGGCATGGGCGGATCGTCCGGATGCGCCGCGAGCCGGACGCCCGCCTCCTCCGCGACGGGGAGCATCTCGTCGAGAAACCACTTCGCGCGCGCCCACAGTTCCTCCGGCGAGGTGGGCTTGAGAAAGCCCTCGGGCGGATTGTCGTCATAGGTCATGTTCCAGACCTCGCCGTTGGGAATGGGGGACTCCGCGCCGCCGTCCGGGCAGTCAAAGCACGCGGTCGACGCGCCGCCGCGCGCGCGCGGAAGCTGCGTGTGGCCCCATACCCCCGCGATTGTGAAGTTGTAGCCGAACACCGGGATGCCCGCGCGCCCCGCGTCGCGCACGATCTGCTTGAGGTGCTCGATCTGCTCGCGCTTTTTCGGGCCGTCGAGCAGCACGTCGTACCAGTGCGCGGGGCTGAAGTTCTCGATCGCGTGCAGCTTGAGCCCCTCGCTCTCGATCTCCTCGCGGAGCTTCAGGAAGTGCTCGTACGTCCAGATTTCGTCGTCGTGGTCGGTGCGGCCATAGTTTTCCGTGGCGTTTGTGGTCGGCACGATCGCGTCGACGTAGTAATTTGCCAGGTGCGCGACGATGTGCGTACAGCCGCACTGCCGCGCGAACCGGTAGTTCTCCCGCGTCAACTTGTTCCTGTAAAGACCAATGCCCAATTTCATCGAATGACCTCCCCAAGACTTGTCCGTCTGTCGAAAACGGCGGGCAATCCGGCAGAGCCGAAGCCGCTTGCGCCTTGCATATAGTATAAGGGAATATGCGGCGCGCGTCTTGTCCTCATTTAGCGAAATTTTTGTGCTGAATTGATCTCAGCGCGCCGGTAAAGGAGTGCGTATGGAAGAGACCTACCGCGAGAACGAAATCGACGTCATTAACCCGAGCACCCAGATGCACTACGCGCTGCTTTCGACCTACGCGCGGGCGAAGTTTCCGCAATCACACGACTTTTTCGAGCTCTGCTTCGCGCTCAGCGGTCGGCAGGAGATAGAAGTCAGCGGAACGCGCTCATCGATCGGGGCCGGGACGCTCTTCATCATTCGCCCCGGCGAGGTGCACACGCGCCGCTACCTCTCGCCCGGGCAGCACATCAACGTCGCCTTCTCGGCCGAGATTGCGTCGCAGCTGTTTGCGTATCTGGGGGAGGGGTTCCCCTCTTCCCGGCTGCTCGCCCGGCCCGCGCCGCTGTGTTCGCTGCTGTCCAAGGGCGAGGCGGACACCTATCGCCGCCGCTTCGACGCGCTGAACATGATCCCCGTGCACGACGCCGCGCGCTCGCGGACGCTTTTGCGCATCCTGCTGATGGAGATCTTCACCAGGGATTTCGCGCCCGCGGAGGTCGAGTCTCCCGCCGCCCAGGAGGATTGGTTTTCCCGGCTTCTCGAGGAAATGAAGACCCCCGAAGCGCTCGCGCGCGGCGTGGACGCCATGATCGAGATTTCCGGCAAGAGCCACGAGCACCTCTGCCGGGTCTCGCGCCAGCGCATCGGCCTGACGCCGACTGCGTTTGTCAACGACCTGCGCCTGACCTACGCCGCCAACCGCCTCCGGCATTCCGGCGACTCCATCGCGGACGCGTGCTACGCCGCCGGTTTCGAAAACCTCAGCCATTTCTACCACCTGTTTCGGCAGAAGTACAAAAAAACGCCGCGGGATTTTCGCGCCGGAAGGTAAGGGGCACAAGCGGGGATTTGACGTGCCGGTGCGGGAAAACAGGACTGCTCCGATTGTCTTTGGAGTTGCATTGAACCAGACGCCTTTAGGCAAGACGGGTGGACAGACCTATCGTATAACAGGTCTGCCTTTTTCACGATAAATGCGTGATATTTCGATATATACTCCCGAACGCCGCTTAGCGACGGGTAGAAAGCGGTTATGCCCCCGAACCGAAGGATAACATCACATATCATTTATCATCGCAGACGCCTCCCCCGAAACAACGTAGGACAGAGTCCTGTTGTCGATTGAGGTTGGCCGCATGGTCGCTCGCATCAGTCCGGGACAAGTCCGGCCCGCATTTCCGCTTCGCCCATCCGCGCGATGTGACGCTACATCCCGAGAGGCGAAGTTCATGCGCACTGCTATCGACATCCACATTTTGCAGCGTCAACCCCATTCTTGAGCCGGAATGAAAAACTGGTTATTACCGACTCTGGGCGGCTCTGAATCTATCCGCTCCTGCCGTATACTTGCAGCGCAGGCAGCGAAGACGAGGGGATCAGCATTCCCTCGACCGCGATGACGATTCTAAAATCGCCCGCCGTAAGGTTGGCGGCGTTGATCGCAGCCCGCAGCGAGCCGTCAACGCCGTCCGCAAGTGTATGCCCGCGTGACGAACCAGATCGAGTACGCAAAGATTCTGCGCGGAAATGCGCACCGAAGCTTTACCATACCCAAACCCCTGCTGCGCTTGCGT
>JAAYZL010000455.1 GCA_012514855.1 Clostridiales bacterium | reverse complement strand
ATCGCCATCATCGGGCTGGGGCTGATCGGCGGCTCCATCGCAAAATCCATCAAGCGCACGACGAAGCACACGGTGTTCGGAACCGACTTGAGCGAGACCGCGATGCTCAAGGCCGAGCTTTTGCGCGCGATCGACGCGAGGCTCACGGACGACATGCTTTCGCAGGCGGACGTCGTGATCGTCGCGCTGTACCCGCGGGACGCCGTCGAATACATCCTCGAAAACCGCGCGAAATTTCGCGAAAACGCGCTCGTCGTCGACTGCTCGGGCGTCAAGCGCGCGGTGTGCGAGGCGGTCGAGAAGGAGCTCGCCGGGGAGAAATTCATCTTCATGGGCGGGCACCCGATGGCCGGGCGCGAGTTCTGGGGCTTCGACTACGCGAAGGACGACCTGTTCGAGAACGCGTCGATGATTCTGACGCCCGCCGCCGGAACGCCGGTCGAGACGGTCAAGTTCGCGAAGGACTTCTTCCTGTCGGCCGGCTTCGGGCGCGTGCGCTTCTCGACACCCGACGAGCACGACGAGATGATCGCGTTCACGTCGCAGCTCGCGCACATCGTGTCGAGCGCCTACGTCAAGAGCCCGCTCTCGAACAAGCACAAGGGCTTCTCCGCCGGCAGCTTCCTCGACATGACGCGCGTCGCCAGGCTGAACGAAAAGATGTGGTCGGAGCTGTTCCTCGAAAACGGAGACAAGCTCTCGCGCGAGATAAGCGCCTTGATCGACCGGCTCTCGGAGTACCGCGACGCGCTCGACGGAAACGACGAGGCGCGCATGATGGCGCTTTTGCGCGAGGGGCGGCTGGCCAAGGAAGCGTTGGACGAATAGGAGGGATTCCATGCGCACAATCGCCGTACAGTCCGGAAACTACGACGTCACGATCGGCCCCGGCTTGCTTGCCGGGGCGGGGGACAGGATCGCCGAGGCGACGCGCGCCCAAAGCGCCGTCGTCGTGACCGACGACAACGTCGGGCCGCTGTATTTGGAGGCGGTCGCGGCGTCGCTCAAGCGCGCGGGCATTTCGTCGGACGCGTTCGCGTTCCCGCACGGCGAGCGCTCGAAGGCGCTTTCGACGCTCTCCGACGCGTTGGAGTTCTTCGCGGAGAAGCGGCTCACGAGGAGCGACGCCGTCGTCGCGCTCGGCGGCGGCGTCGTCGGCGACCTCGCGGGCTTCGCGGCGGCGGTGTACGCGCGCGGCGTGCAGTTTGTGCAGATCCCGACGACGCTGCTCGCGGCGGTCGACTCGTCCGTCGGCGGCAAGACCGCGGTCGACCTGCGCGCCGGAAAGAACCTCGCCGGCGCGTTTCACTTTCCGAAGCTGGTGCTCTGCGATACCGGCGTCATCGCGCGATTGCCGGAGGAACTGCTCCGCGACGGCGCGGCGGAGATGGTCAAGGCGGGCGTATTGAAGGACCGCGCGCTGTTCGACGCGATGGCGGATGGCTCTTGGCGGGCGGACCTCGAGCGATGGATCGCCCGGTGCGTCGAGATCAAGCGCGACTGCGTCGACCTCGACCCGTACGACCGCGGCGAGCGGCAGCTTCTGAACCTCGGCCACACGTTCGGCCACGCGGTCGAGGCGTGCTCCGGGTTCTCGATCACGCACGGGGGTGGCGTCGCGATCGGCCTCCGGATGGCGTTCCGCGCGGCGGGGCTGCCGGACGGGGAGATTGTGCGTGCGCTCGCGATGAACGGGCTTCCGACGGAGTGCCCCTACGGTGCGGACGAGCTGTTCCTGGCGGCGACGCTCGACAAGAAGCGGCGCGGCGATGCGATCACGCTGGTGCTGCCGGAGGAGATCGGCCGGTGCGTCTTAAAGACCGTGCCGGTCGGCGAGCTGCTCGCCTACATCCGGCGCGGGCTGGGGGAGGGCGCGTGAACGTCGCGGTGTATCCCGGAAGGCTCGAGGGCGCGGTCGAAGCGCCGCCGTCGAAGTCGCACGCGCACAGGCTCTTGATCTGCGCCGCGCTCGCCGACCGCGGGACGGTTTTGGAAATCTCCGGACTGTCGAACGACATCGGGGCGACGGTCCGCTGCCTTCGCGCGCTCGGGGCGGGGATTGAGGTTACTAGCGAAGGGATTCGGGTGAATCCGATTGTAACGCCGGTGTCCGGCGCGTCGCTGGACTGCGGCGAGAGCGGCTCGACGCTGCGCTTCCTGATGCCGCTCGCGGCGCACCTCAACTGCGGCGCGGTGCTGACGGGGGAGGGGCGGCTTCCCGACCGGCCGAACGGCGCGCTGCTCGACCAGCTGCTCCTGCACGGCGCGACGGTCGACGGCACGCGGCTCCCGATGCGGCTCTCCGGCGGGCTGACCGGGGGCGAGTACAAATTGCCCGGGGATGTGTCGAGCCAGTTCTTCACCGGGCTGCTGCTGGCGCTGCCGCTGCTTTCGGAGGACAGCGGGATTATAGCGACCTCGCCCCTGGAGTCCGGGCCGTACGTCGACATGA
The DNA here is from genome assembly GCA_012514855.1 of Clostridiales bacterium. The sequence goes on along the minus strand of JAAYZL010000455.1, from coordinate 4,375 downwards.
CGCTCGACGCTCTGCGGCGGTTCGGCGTACATGCCGAGAGGACCCCGAACGGCTTTCATGTTCCCGGCGGGCAGCGCTACCGGTCGCCGGGGCGCGCAACCGTCGAGGGCGACTGGTCGGCCGCCGCGTTCTGGCTCGCCGCGAACGCGATCGGGAGCCGCGTCGAGGTAAAAGGGCTGAACCCCGATTCCGCGCAGGGCGACCGCGCCGCCGCCTCGATCTTTCGGGACCTCCGCGAGGCGGACGTTTCGCGCGTGCCCGACCTGATGCCGGTTCTCGCGGCGGTCATGGCGCTGACGCCCGGCGAGCACCGGATCACCGGCGCGGCGAGGCTCCGGATCAAGGAGAGCGACCGGCTTTACGCGATGGCCGGGGTGCTGAACGCGCTCGGCGGCGACATAGAGGAACTGCCCGACGGCCTTCTGATCCGCGGGGGGCGGCTCCGGGGCGGGGCGGTCGACGGCTTCAACGACCACCGCGTCGTGATGGCCGCCGCGATCGCCGCGACCGCGTGCGGCGGCCCCGTTTTGATTCGCGGCGCGGAGGCGGCGGACAAGTCCTACCCCAATTTCTTTCGGGACTTCGCCCGGCTGGGAGGGAAGATCGATGTCGAACACCATCGGGAATAGGCTGAAGGTCACGGTATTCGGCCAGTCGCACGCGGGCGCGATCGGCGCGGTCGTCGAGGGGCTGCCCGCGGGCATGGAGATCGACTGGGACGCCGTGCGCGCGTTCCTGCGCCGCCGCGCGCCGGGGCGGAGCCCGCTTTCGACCGCGCGCCGGGAGGCGGACGAGTTCGAGGTGCTGTCCGGACTGAACGCGGACGGACGGACGTGCGGCGCTCCCGTCGCGGCCGTCATCCGCAATGCCGACGCCCGGAGCGCCGACTACGACGCGTTCAAAAACGTCCCCCGGCCGGGGCACGCGGACTTCGCGGCGTTTGCGAAATTCGGCGGGGCTCGGGATGTCCGCGGCGGCGGGCAGTTTTCCGGCAGGCTCACGGCGCCGCTGTGCTTCGCCGGCGCGCTCGCGATACAGGCCCTCGCCGAGCGCGGCGTCCGGATCGGCGCGCACATTGCCCGGCTCGCCGGCATCGACGACGACGCCCCCGACCCCGTCCGGCCGGTTCTTCCGTTTTATGACGCGGACGGGTTCCCGACGATCAATTTGGAGAAGGGCGAGAGGATGCGCGAAGCGATCCTCACGGCGCGGCGCGAGGGCGACTCGGTCGGCGGCATCGTGCGCGCGGTCGCGGCGGGCGTCCCGGCGGGGCTCGGCGAGCCGATGTTCGACGGCGTCGAAAACCGCATCGCGCGCATGATGTTCGGCATCCCGGCGGTGCGCGGCGTCGAATTCGGCGAGGGCTTCCGCGCGGCGGACATGCTGGGAAGCGCGCACAACGATCCGTTTGTAATCCGCAATGGGCGCGTCGAGACCGGGACGAACCGGCACGGCGGCGCGCTCGGCGGCATCGCGACCGGCATGCCGATCCTCTGCCGCGTCGCGTTCAAGCCGACGCCGTCGATCGCGAAGGGGCAGCGCTCGGTCGACCTCGACGCGATGGAGGAGGTTCCGCTCAGCGTCGCCGGGCGGCACGACCCCTGCATCGTCCCCCGCGCGGTGCCGGTCGTCGAGAGTGTACTGGCGCTCGCCATTTTGGACCTGATGCTGGAAGGGGTGTGACAAATGGGACTGGAGGGCATTCGCGAGACCATCGACAAGATCGACGACCAACTGATCGAGCTGTTCGTTCAGCGCATGAACGCCGTGCGCGACGTCGCCGCCTGGAAGCGGCAAAACCACCTGCCGGTGCTGGACTCCGGCCGCGAGCGCGAGATTCTCAACCGCCTGTCCGAAAAGGCGGGCCCGGAGCTCGAGCGCTATGTGAAGGCGCTCTACCAGGCGCTGTTCGACCTGAGCCGCGGCTTCCAGGCCGGCGTGCTCGGCGCGGGCTCGCCGCTCTCGGTCGCGATCGCGGACGCGCTGATGAGCCGGAAGCGCGAGATGCCCAACCGCGCGCTCGTCGCCTGCCAGGGCACCGAGGGCGCGTACTCGCAGAGGGCGTGCGACCGCATGTTCGCGTTCGCGAGCATATTGTACATGAACACGTTCGACGACGTGTTCGCCGCGGTCGAGAAGGGCATGTGTCCCTACGGCGTGCTGCCGATCGAGAACAGCTCGGCGGGCTCGGTCACGCAGGTGTACGACCTGATGGAGCGGCACCGCTTCCACATCGTGCGCGCCGTGCGCGAGCGGATCGAGCACAAGCTGCTGGCGCTGCCGGGCGCGAAGCTCGGGGACATCCGCGAGGTCGTCTCGCACGAGCAGGCGCTTAGGCAGTGCAGCGCGTTCTTCCACGAGCACCCGAAGATTCGGCAGACGGAGTTCGCGAACACCGCGAAGGCCGCGGAGTTCGTCGCGGCGTCCGGGCGGAAGGACCTCGCGGTCATCGCGTCCGGCGATTGCCGCGACCTGTACGAGCTGACGATCCTGCTCGGCAGCGTCAGCAACTCGCAGAGCAACTTCACGCGCTTCATCTGCATCGCGAAGGGCATGGAGCTCTACGACGGCGCGAACAAGATCTCGCTGATGCTCTCGACGCCGCACAGCCCCGGCGCGCTCGGCAAGGTGATCGCGCAGATTTCGGCCGCGGGCTTCAACCTGACGAAGCTCGAGAGCCGGCCGATCCCCGGCAGCGACTTCAACTTCCGGTTCTTCTTCGACATGGAGGCGTCGCTCGCGAACCCCGAGGCGCGCGCGCTGCTGTGCGAATTGGAGCGGCTGAGCGACCAGTTCACGCTGCTGGGCAACTACGAGGAGATGCGCTGACATGGAGTACGCTCTGATCGGCGAAAAGCTCGGCCACAGCTATTCGGAGCGCATACACGGCATGCTCGGCGACTACGGCTACCGGCTGTGCCCGCTCCCGCCGGAGGGCATGCGCGCGCTGCTTGCAAGCCGGGCGTTCAAGGGGCTCAACGTCACGATCCCCTACAAGCGCGACGTGCTCCCGTATTGCGATGTGCTCTCCGGCGAGGTCCGGGAGATCGGCAGCGCGAACACGCTCGTCGTCGAAAACGGCGTCCTGACCGCGCACAACACCGACCTCGGCGGGCTCCTGTCGCTTTTCCTTCGCGCGGGCGTCGAAGTCAGCGGGAAAAAGGCCGTTGTGCTCGGCGGCGGCGGCACGGCGCTGACGGCTTTTGCGGCATTGCGGCGGCTTGGCGCTCGGGAGATCGTCAAGGTGTCCAGAAGCGGCCCGGTCGACTACGCGGCGCTCTACCGCGACCACGCGGACGCCGGGGTGCTCGTCAACGCGACGCCGGTCGGCATGTACCCGGACAACCTCGCGTGCCCCGTCGAGCTCGAAAAGCTGCCGTTCTTGACCGGCGTGATCGACGTCGTCTACAACCCGGACAGGACGCGACTCGTGCTCGAAGCGCTCGAGCGCGGCATTCCGGCGGCCGGAGGGCTGTGGATGCTCGTCGAGCAGGCGCGGCTGTCGGCGGAGAGGTTCCTGCAAAAGGACATCCCCGGGGCGCGCGCGGAGGAGATTTACCGGACGCTGCTCGCCGAGCGGCTGAACCTCGCCCTGATCGGCATGCCCGGCTCCGGAAAGACCGCGCTCGGCGAGGCACTGGCAAATCGGCTCGGGCGCGAGTTCGTCGACTGCGACCGGGAGATCGAGCGCGCGTTCGGCATGCCGATCCCGGAGGTGTTCGCTTCGCGCGGCGAGGGGGTTTTTCGCGAGGTCGAAGCGCAGGTCATCCGAGACGCCGGAAAGCGGACGGGGCTCGTGATCGCGACCGGCGGCGGCGCGCCGCTGCGCAGGGAGAACGTGTTCGCGCTCAAACAGAACGGCGCGGTGCTGCATGTCGAGCGCCCGCTCGATCGGCTGCCGAGCGACGGGCGGCCGCTGTCGGTCGACCTCCGCGCGATGGAGGAATTCCGGATGCCGATCTACAGGGCGTGCTCGGACGGGAATGTCGACAACTCCGGGGCGCTCGGGGACGCGGTGGAAGCGGCGCTTCGGGCGTTTTTCGGGGCGGTATCCGGCCGCGCGGGGGGAACGGCATGAGGCGCTCGCTCGCGGCGGTGTTGCTTTTCGTCGTTCTTTGTTCGCCCGCGCTTGCGGAATCGCCGCGGGTCGTCGACCGGGCGGGGCTCCTGACCGCGGAGGAAATGCTCGCGCTCGAGCGGCGCTGCGGGGAGGTCGCCGGGCGCTACCGGATGGACATCGCGCTTTTAACCGTCGACGGCACCGGCGGCGAGGAGCTCATCGAGTTCTGCCGCCAATACTACAACGAGGGCGGCTACGGCTACGGCGAGCGGATGGACGGCGTGCTGTTCGTCGTCGACATCGGCGCGGGCAACT
>JAAYZL010000454.1 GCA_012514855.1 Clostridiales bacterium | reverse complement strand
GCCACGGCCGGAAATCCTGCAGGGAAGCGCGGACATGCCGCGCTCCTCGGCGACGTACATGCCGTCGCCTGCGGATGGAAAATGAAGGGGTTTCGACCCCTTCATCCATCCCCAAGGGAGGAGCGGACTCTGTTGATGGTCTGAGCCGCGGACCCGTTTCGACGGATTCGCGGCCTGTTCGTCTGGATTTTTACCCCCGCGGCTCCTTGAGCGCGCCGTTCATCAAAAACATCGCGCCCGCCGGAGGGGTTTCCTCCGCGGAATCCGCGGTTTCCCCGATCTCCCCGGAACCGCCCGCATCCTCGGTTCCCGTCGAAAACACGGCGGAGGAGAGCATCCAAGAGACGTCCTCGGCGGAGGCGTTCGTGAACACAATCGAGTACAGCGCGCCGCCCTCCGCGCAGAAATAGCTCGCGATGACGACCCCGTTCACCGTGCACACAACCGCCTGAAACTCGTTTTCGCCGAACTTCGCCGCCCCAGAGACGGCGTCCGTCATGCCGGCCTGCTCGTAGCCCAGCCGCGTCATCTCCGCGGTCAGCGCGAGCTCCTCGGGCGTGACCGGCTGCCGAACGACGTAGACGATCGCGTTCGAGAGCCCGTCCCCGGAGAACAGGTACTCCATGCCCACCGCGGTCACCCTGGCGAACACGTCCTCGATCGTGCCCTCGGAAAGCCCCATCTGCTGAAGCTTCTCCTCGCCCAGCCGCGTCGCGATCGCGGAATACGTGTCCCCGTTCAGCGGAAGCCACATCTCGGGGAGCTCCATCGAATACCCGAATGCGGAATCATATCGCTCGCAAAGCGCCGGAACAGCGAGCATCATAAGCACCAGCAGCATCGAAACGGTCTTTTTCACGGCGATCCTCCAAATGTTTCAAATTTGTTACAATTTAAGAATACAGGAAATTTCGACCGCTGTCAAGCGAAAAACAACGCAAAGTTAGCCCGTTTGCGAACATTAAGTCTTGTTTTTGGCGGGCAATCCGGTTGTATTGCGGCGCAGGACGTGGTATAATAAAATATGGTATAAGTGCCAACGGCGGGTGCCGCCGAGACGCAATGTCAACAAGGTTGAAATCCTCTTCGGGGATTTCAAGTCGCCTCCGGCGACTGGATTTGGAAGCCTCCGGGCCGACAGTCCACCGGGGGCTTTTCGCTTGGTTTGTGATATGGAGGGGTAAGGTTGCCCAGCAGGCAGACAATGCCGGTGAAAGATGCGGCGCAGGTCGCGCAAAAGCTAGCGGACGAATTACAGTTAGAATTGGTGGATGTTGAGCTGGTCAAGGAGCCGACCGGCCGTTTTCTGCGCTTTTACGTCGAAAAGGGCGACGGCGTGTCGGTCAACGAGCTCGAGGCGTTCCACCGAAGGCTCCAGCCCCTGGTCGAAACCGTCGACTACGACTATATGGAGGTCTCCTCGCCCGGCGCGGACCGGCCGCTCAAGAGCGAGCGGGACTTCGAGCGCGCCGAAGGCATCATGGTCGAGCTGAGCACCTATAAGCCCATCCACGGCGCGAAGCGCTTCACCGGCGAACTCAGGGGCCTCG
>JAAYZL010000062.1 GCA_012514855.1 Clostridiales bacterium | reverse complement strand
TGCTCGGCGAGAACGACGACGTCGTCAGGCTTTTGACGATCCACAAGAGCAAGGGGCTCGAGTTCCCGGTCGTGTTCGGCGCGCTGACCGCGCGGCGGTTCCGGGGGGCGCGGTCGGACGAAATGCTGCGCGCGCACCGCGACCTCGGGATCGGCTGCGCGTACGTCGACCCGGAACTCCGCACGCGCCGCGTGCCGCTCTCCTACGCGGCCATCGCCGAGCGCATCCGGCGCGAGGAGGCCGCCGAGGAGCTCAGGCTCCTGTACGTGCTGATGACCCGCGCGCGCGACCGGCTGATTTTGACCGGCAGCGTCAAGGGGGTCGAAAAGGCGTTCGCGCGCGCCAAAGCGTCCGCAAAGCTCCCGTCGACCGCGACGAGCCATTTGCAGATCGTGCTCGGCGCGGTGCTCGCAGAGGACGAAAAGGACCGGCCCACGGTCGAGATAGCGGTGCGCGCGGCGGGCGAGCTGCGGCCTTCGGGAAGCGCGGACGCGTCCGAAAGCGCGCGCGCTCTGGTCGAGGCGGCGCTTAAGGGCGAATTCGGCGAGCCGGACGGGCGAACGCTCGGCGCGATGGCCTGGCAGTACCCGCATGCCTCGGACACCGAGCGGCCGCTGAAGCTGACCGCTTCCGGGCTGCTGCGCGAGATCGAGGGGCCGCGGGAGCTTCCGGAGCTTTCATTGCGCCCGGAATTCCTGCGCGAGGGCGGCGCTTTGACCGGCGCGGAGCGCGGGAGCGCCTATCACCGCGCGCTGGAACTGCTCGCGCTGCAGCCGCTGAGGGGTCTCTCGGGTTCGGAACTCCGCGCGGCGATCAAGGGTCAACTCGACGAACTGCGGCTCTCGAACCGCATGAGCGCCTCCGAGCGACAGGCGGTGCTGCCCGGCGCGATCGCGCGGTTCTTCGAGGGGAGCACCGGGCAGAGAATCCTCGCGAGCGGCACCGTGATGCGCGAGTGGCCGTTCAACGTCGAGATGAAGGTCTCCGAGGCGATCGGCGACGAACGGCACGAGCGTTTCGGCGGCGAGGTCGTGCTCGTGCAGGGCACGGTCGACCTGTGCTTCGCCGAGGACGGGGCGTGGGTTCTGATCGACTACAAGACCGATTCCGCGCGCGACCGCGAGGCGCTCCGGGCGCACTACGAAAAGCAGCTCGGCGTGTACGCGCTGGCGCTGGAGAGGATCACCGGCATGCGCGTGAAGGAGAGAATCCTGTGCCTTCTCGCCGCGGGCGAGGAAATGCTGCTGTAATCGGGAGGATATATGAACATATTGATTGTGGACGGGCAGGGGGGCGGCATCGGGCGGCAGTTGATCGAGGCGCTCCGCGAGCGGCTTCCGGAGCTGGAGATCACGGCCGTCGGGACGAACGCGTTCGCGACCTCGGCGATGCTGAAGGCCGGCGCGAAGCGCGCCGCGACCGGCGAAAACGCCGCGATCGTCGCAACCCGCACCGCGGACGTCATCGCCGGGCCGGTGGGCATCGTGATCGCGGACGCGCTGATGGGGGAGGTCACGCCCGCGATGGCCGTCGCCGTCGCGCAGAGCCGCGCGCGCAAGGTGCTGATCCCGGTCAACCAATGCGACAACTTCGTCGTGGGCGTTCCGGAGCTCTCGACGACGATGTTGGTCGGGCAGGCGGTCGAAAAAATCCTCGGTTGACATGGACGCGGGTCCGTGGTAATATACTGTCAACAGACGGCAGAAGCCGGGCGCTACCCTCAGAAGAGGGCGGCGCCCCTGTTTTTGGAGGAGGATGGGGAAGATGAAAATTCGGGTTCGGGAACTCACGATCGCGGCGGCGTGCCTGGCGCTTTGCCTGTTTCTTCCGTCTCTGACGGGGCACATCCCGCAGTATGGGCGGGCGCTTTCGCCGATGCACATTCCGGTGTTGATCTGCGGCTTTCTGACGGGCTGGCCGCTCGCGCTCATCGTCGGGCTGCTCGCGCCGCTCCTGAGCTTTTTTCTGTTCAGCATGCCGCCGATGCCGGCCGTCGGCCTCCCGATGATGTTCGAGCTCGCGGCCTACGGCGTCGCCGCGTCGCTTCTGTACCGCGCGCTTCCGAAGAACATTGGCTTTCTCTACGTCTCGCTCGTGCTTTCGATGCTGATCGGGCGCGCCGTTTGGGGCGCCGTGAGCTTTATCATTGCGGGCGTCGCCGGGACGGAGTTTACATGGGCGATCTTCTTCGCGAGCGCGTTTGTCAAGACGCTTCCGGGCATCGTCGTCCACATCGCGATTGTGCCGCCGATCGTTTTGGCGGTCCGGCGCGCGCTGCGCGCTACAGATTAACGACCGTTAAAATTTCATATTTATGCTGTACGCGGGCGGGCTTTGTGGTACACTGTACCGGAATCCATACAAAGGGGTTTCGATATGGGCGCAAACCCGTCCGCGAAGGCGATGCTGGCCTCGCTGGGCTCCGCAATCATCTTCGGCTTCAGCTTTCTGTCCTCGAGGATCGCGCTCGGCGTGGCGACGCCGTCGGCGCTTTTGAGCATGCGGTTCCTGCTTGCGCTGCTTCTGATGAGCGCGGTGCTTTTGACCGGGAGGGCGAAGGTCTCGCTCCGGGGGAAACCGGCGGGGCTTCTGCTGTTGCTCGGCTTTTTCCAGCCGATCATGTACTTCCTCTGCGAGACGTACGGGATTTTGTACTCGACCGCGACGTTTTCGGGCGTGATGATCGCGCTGATCCCGATCGCGTCGCTCGCCTTCGCGGCGATCTTCCTGCGCGAGCGGCCGACCGTCTGGCAGACGCTGTTCAGCCTCTTGTCCGTCGCGGGCGTCGTGCTGCTGGCGCTTCTGCAGACGGGCGAGGGGACGGTCGAGGTCCGCGGAATCCTGCTGCTCGTCGGCGCGATCGTCGCCGCGGTCGGGTGCAGCATCGTCAGCCGCAGGATCGCGCCGTCGTTTTCGGCGTTCGAGCGGACGTATGTGATGTTCGTGACCGGCGCGGTGTTCTTCACGCTCTTCGCGCTGTTTGAAAACGGCTGGGACGTCCCGGCGCTCGCGGCCCCGCTCGCGGAGCCGAAATTCCTGTTGCCGATACTGTACCTCGGCGGGTTTTCGTCGGTCGGCGCGTTTCTCTTGATGAACTACGGCCTCTCGCACCTGCCCGTCTCGCGCTCGACGTCGTTTGCGAACCTGACGACCGTCATTTCGATGCTCGCGGGCGTCGTGTTCCTCGGCGAGCCGATGACGTTGACCAGCGGCGCGGCGTCTTTGATGATCGTGCTCGGCGTCTGGGGCGTGCAGAAAATGTCGTTGCGAAGCGCCTGATTTCGTGGTATACTGATACAAATTCGGCAACCGAGTTTAGCAATCCGGAACGGAGTGAGAAAATTGTCCGAGAATTTTGACCGCGGGGAAAACGAGGGGAATCGCGCGGAGGAGCCCGCTGAGGTCACCGCCGTGAAGTTTCCGAAGCTCGATCCGTCCGATTTTCCGCCCGAGCAGATGGAGGACGTCCCGCTGCTCGAGGAGGACACGCCCCTCGACAAGGGCTGGCTGTACAACTTCGTGCTCAAGATGGACGACGTGCAGTTCCGCCGCGCGCAGACGATCTTCGGCCTGATCCTGGGCCTCGTCGCGGCCACCGTGCTGTTCATCCCGATCGGCCAGAAGGAGGACGGCAATTCCTCGATGTGGAACATGGCGATCGCGCTCGTGATCGCGCTGCCGCTCCCGCGCTTCATCGAGAGGAAGATCGAAAAGCGGATTCCGCAGGCGCAGAAGATCATGGCCATATCGATGGGCGTCGGGCTGGCGGCGTACGCGCTGTTCATGTTCCTGTCGGGGCGGTTCGGGCAGTCGGCGTAACCCCGAAACCAATTGACCGCCGGCAACCGCCGGCGGTTTTGTCATAGGGTTTTGTACCCGACCGACCGGAGAAACTTCACAAATCCCTCTTTCCCGGCCTCGTCTTCTTTGTAGACGCCGGCGTCCCGGAGCACCTGCGCGCACTTTTCGCCGAGCCCTTTCCGGAGGGCGCGCTCGATGTCGTCGCCCGGCTTGAGGCGCGCCTTCAACTCCTCCGCCCACTGCGCATGCTTGTCCGGCGCGGGGCCCTTGCCTTCGAGCGCTTTCTTGAGCGCGGCGAGCTCGGGAACGAGCCTGCCCGGAAGCACGAACAGCCCCATGACCTCGATCAGCCCGATGTTCTCCTTCTTGACGGGATGCAGCTCCGGGCGCGGGTGGAAGACGCCGAGCGGCCGTTCGGCGCTCGTCCGGTTGTTGCGGAGCACCAGGTCGAGCCGGTAGAGGCCGCCCTCCATCCGGAGGATCGGCGTGAGCGTGCTGTGCGGCTGATCGGTGTGCGCGAATATGCCCAGCGCGGGGTCGGAATATCCGCGCCACGCGGAGAGCAGTTCGTCCGCGAGGCCGATCAATTTTTCGCGGTCTTGGGAGACGAGCCGGACGCAGCTCATCGGCCAGTCGACGATCCACGCCCTGACGCCGTCGCGCGGGGATTTGAGCGCGATCCGGACGCCCGCGCCGTCCATCGGGAAGCGGTACCGGCCGCCCTGAAAGTGGTCGTGCGAAAGGATCGAGCCGCCGACGATCGGCAGGTCGGCGTTCGAGCCGATGAAGTAGTGCGGAAATTGGTCGACGAAGTCGAACATCCGCGCGATGCTCTCGCGCGAGATCGACATCGGCACGTGCTCGTCGTTCAGCGCGATCAGGTGCTCGCCGTAGTACAGGTACGGGGAAAACTGCAGGTGCCACGGCTGTCCGCCGAGCGAAATCGGCAGCATCCGGTGGTTCTGCCGGGCGGGGAAGCCCGCGCGCCCCGCGTAGCCGGGGTTCTCGGCGCACAGCATGCACTTCGGATAGCCCGCCGCCCTTTGCGCGCGCGCGGCCGCGATGTCGCGCGGGTCGTTCTCGGGGCGGGAGAGGTTGATCGTGATCTCGAGCCGGCCGGCGGAGGTGTCCTCGAAAAAGCGGACGTTCTTCGCGACGCGGTCGACCCTGATGTAGTCGCAGTCGCGGCAGAATTTGTAGAACCAGTCCGTCGCGCGCTCGACGCCTCCGGCCCCGAGGATTCGCGAAAACCGCTCGCGCACGCGCGCGGGCTCCGGCGTCAGAAGCCCCATCAGCTTCGCGGAAAACAGGTCGCGGCCCTCGAACGTGTCCGCGGCGAGGCCGCGCCCGCAGGCGATGTCGAGGAGCGGCCCGAGGATTTTTGTCGCGGTCTCGCCGGCGGGCTTCGGTTCGAAATCGATTTCCGCCGGGGCGTCGATTTGAAGCGCCTCGAGGAGCCTGTTCCGCAAAAAGCGGCGATCCTCCGCCTCCGCGAGTCCCTTCGCGATGGCAAATTCGACCAGGTCGAAGATCAGCTCCGTCGTCTCAGCGTGCCGCATCCAAAATCACCTCACCACATTATCCGACACAATCCCGCGGTTGTCAATTCCGGAGAGCGAATTAACATACGGGGCTTGCGGTTTGACGGAATTTGGATTAAAATAATTCCAAAGTGCAGAAACGGAGCTGTTTTGATGGATGTACGGGCGATATTGAACGCGAATGCCGCTCGCTTTGCGGCGCTCTACGGCGGGCGGGACCAGTCCGGGAGGTACGCGGCGCTCGCGGGGGAATTCCGGAACCGGTTCGCGCGCGAGCCGGAGGCGTTCGTCTCCGCGCCGGGGCGCACCGAGGTCGTCGGCAACCACACCGACCACAACCTCGGCCGCGTGCTGGCGGCGGCGGTCAATCTGGACACGCTCGCGGCGGTCGCCCCGCGCGAGGGCTCCGTCGTGACGCTGTTCTCCGAGGGCTACGCGGAGCCGTTCGTCGTCGACCTCAACGACCTCTCGGCGCGCCCGGAGGAGAAGGAGACGACGTTCGCGCTGATCCGCGGCGTCGCGGCGGCGCTGTCGGAGTGGGGGTACCGCGTCGGCGGCTTTGACGCGGCGGTCTCGAGCAGGGTCGGCAAGGGCTCGGGGCTCTCGAGCTCCGCGGCGTTCGAGGTGCTGATCGCCGCGATCCTCAACGCGCTTTACAACGACTGGAGGATCGACCCGAAGCTCCAGGCGCGCGCCTCGAAGCACGCCGAGAACCTGTACTTCGGAAAGCCGTCCGGGCTGATGGACCAGATGGCGAGCGCGGTCGGCGGCCTCGTGACGATCGACTTTTTGCCGGACGAACCCGTCGTCGAGGCGCTGCAGTACGACTTTTCAAAGAAGGGCCTCGCCGTGTGCGTCGTCAGCGCCGGCGGGGATCACGGCGATCTGACCGGCGAATACGCCTCGATTCCGGTCGAGATGAAGGCGGTCGCGAAAGCGCTCGGCAAGTCCGTGCTCGCGGAGGTGACCTCCGACGAGCTGATGCGCGCGCTGCCGAAGCTCAAGAACGCGGTGTCGGACCGGGCGATACTGCGCGCGTTCCACTTCGTCGACGAAGTCGCGCGCGTCGAAAAGGCGGTCGAGGCGCTCCGGCGCGATTGCATCGGGGATTTTCTCTCGGCCGTGATCGAGTCCGGCGAGAGCAGCTGGAAACTTTTGCAAAACCTGTACGTCGCCGGCAGCGCCGGTGGCACCGGCAGCGCCGGCGGCACCAGCTCCAACCAGGAGATGCCGCTCGCGCTCGAGCTGAGCCGGAGGATGCTCGCCGGCCGCGGCGCGTGGCGCATACACGGCGGCGGCTTTGCGGGAACGATATTGGCCTTCGTGCCGTTCGACATGCTGGACGAGTACCGCGGCACGATGGACGCCGTTTTTGGCGGCGGAGCAACCGTCGCGCTGTCGATCCGCCCCGAGGGGGCGGCGCTGATTCGCTAGGAGGGCGCGCATGCTTCTGATCCGAAACGCAAAACTGTATACGATGGAGGGCGCGGGGTTCCTGGACGGCGGCGACGTGCTGATCGACCGCGATAAGATCGCGGCGGTCGGGATGAATTTGTCCGCGCCCGGCGCCGACGTGATCGACGCGCGCGGCGCGCATGTGATGCCGGGACTCGTCGACGCGCACAGCCACATCGGAATGTGGGAGGACGGGCAGCGCGAGGACGATGGCGATGGCAACGAGGACAGCGACCCCGTCACGCCGCAGATGCGCGCGCTCGACGCGATCAACCCGGTCGACCGCTGCTTTCAGGACGCCGTCCGCGCGGGCGTGATCACGGTCGCGACCGGCCCCGGCAGCGCGAACGTGCTCGGCGGGCAGT
>JAAYZL010000453.1 GCA_012514855.1 Clostridiales bacterium | reverse complement strand
CCCGTACGCGCTCGCGGCGATGCTGTTCGGCGCGCGCGTCGAGGGCTGGGAGACCGACTTGGGCAAACTCGCCAACCGCTCCGGCGAGATGGAGGGCGGCCTCGGCGGCACGCTCGGGAATACGCTCAACCCCTGCTCGGCGATCCGCGCGAAGGTGCAGCTGGACCCGGGCGAAAAGCGCGAGATTCACTTCGCGGTCGGCCTCGTGGAGCCGGGCGAGGTCAAGCGCTGGGTCGACCGGAACGCCTCCGACGCCGCCCCCGAGCGCGCCCGGCAGCTCGCCTCGACGCAGTCGCGCGCGATGCTCGGCTTCGTCGGGCTGAACGCCGAGTCGCACCACCTGCTCGCCCGCGCGGGCGCGTTCCTGATCGACCCCCGGCTCTCCGCCAGGGCGAAGGGCATCGGGGCGGGCGTCGACGTCAGGCGGCAGGACCTCTGGCCGCTCGGCATCTCCGGCGACCTGCCGATCCTCGCGGTGTCCATCGGCGACCGGTCGCAGCTCCCCGGCGCGCGCGACGCGGTGCGCGCGCACGAATTCTACCGGACGGTCGGGCTGTGCCTCGACCTCGTGCTGATCAACGACTACGGAAACGACTACGAGCAGCCGGTGCGCGACGCCCTGAAGGACATGATCGCGTGCTCCCACCTGCGCGAGCACGTGGGCGTGCCCGGCGGCGTGCACGTGCTCGACGGCCAGCAGATGACCTCCGAGCAGCGCCGGCAGGTACAGCGCGTCGCGGCGATCTTCGTCGACGGCGGCGCGGGCGCGGGGTTCTGGTCGCAGCTCAGGGCGCTGTTGGGCGCGCTGGAGTTCGGCGGGCGCGCCGCGTACCGGCCGATGGAGGCGCGCGGGTTCAAATTGAAGCCCGTGAAGCGCGAGTTCTTCAACGGCTACGGCGGTTTCTCCGAGGACGGCTACGCGATCGACGCGGCGGAGCCGACGCCCTCGGCGTGGTCGAACGTGCTCGCGCGCGACGGCTTCGGCGCGCTGATCACCGAGCGCGGCGGCGGCTTCCTGTTCGGCGACAACAGCCGCGAGTGCCGGCTGACGCCGTTTCGCAACGACCCGCTCGTCGAAGGCTGGGGCTTCATGCTCTACCTCGCGGACGAAAAGCGCGGCGCGTACCTGCGGCTTTTGCCGGGCGACCGGCCGATCACGCCGTTCCGGGCGACGCACGGGCTGGAAAAGACGCGCTTCGAGAGCGGCGCGGAGGGGTTCGAGTTCTCGACGACGGCGTTCGCGCACCCGGACGAGGCGGCGCTGGGCCTTTTGTGCGCGTTCAAGAATACCCTAAGCAAGCCGGCCGAGTGCGCGATCACGCTGTTCGTCGACTGGCTGATGGGCGTCGACGCGCGCGACGCGCAATTTGTGCGCGCGTGGACCGAGGGCGAGATCTGCCTGGCGTCCGGCGCGGCGCCGGGCGTCGGCTACATGGCCGCGCTCGACGAGCGCGCCGAGGCCGGCGCGGAGCGCGCGGCGTTCCTGGGCCACGGCGGGGCGATGCGCCCGGACGGGCTGTTCGAGAAGCGCGGCGGCGGGGGCGGCTGGGCGCTGAAGGTGAAGCTCGCGCTGAAGCCCGGCGAGGAGAGGGCGCTGGCGTTCGCCATCGGCCACGCGAGCGACCGGGTCGCCGCGCTCGCGGCGGTCGAGCGGCTCAGGCAGTGCGGCAACCCGCTCGGCGCGGCGCGCGGAATCTGGGACGGGCGGCTCGAAAAGCTCAGGATCCGGACGCCGGACGCGGCGCTCAACCGGCTCGTATCGCTGCTGCCGAAGCAGGTGCTCGACAGCCGCATGCGCGCGCGCGCGGGGCTCTATCAGGCCGGCGGCGCGTACGGCTTCCGCGACCAATTGCAGGACATGCTCGCGATGATCCCCTACGAGCCGGAGATCGTTAGGCGGCACCTCTTGCGCGCGGCGGCCAGGCAGTTCGAGGACGGCGACGTGCTGCACTGGTGGCACATGCCGTATCTGGGCGTGCGCACGCGCATCTCGGACGACTGCCTGTTTTTGCCGTTCGTGCTCTCGAGCTACGTGCTGGAAACCGGCGACCGCTCGGTGCTGTTCGAGGAGGCGCCGTACCTCGTGCCCGTCGACATCCCCGAGAGCGCCGAGGACTGGTGCGGCGTCGCGACGCCGTCGGAGCTCCGGGAGACGCTGCACGCCCACTGCATGCGCGCGTTCCAGCGCTCGGCCCGGACCGGCGAGCACGGGCTCGCGCTGATGGGCGGCGGCGACTGGAACGACGGCATGAACCGCGTCGGCGCGCGCGGGAAGGGCGAGAGCGTGTGGCTGTCGGAATTCCTGTCGGCGGCGGCGTGCCAGTACGCCGAGATCGTGCCGGACGAGGGCGACCGCGCCTGGCTGAACGCGCTGTCCGCGCAGATGAACGCCGCGGTCGAGGAATTCGGCTGGGACGGCGCGTGGTACCTGCGCGCGTACTTCGACGACGCCGCGCCGCTGGGGAGCGCGTCCGGCGCGGTGTGCCGCATCGACGCGATCGCGCAGGCGTGGGCGGCGCTCGCCGGGCTCGACCGCGAGCGCGTCCGGCGCGCGCTCGACTCCGCGTGGGAGAACCTCGTCGACGAGGACAGGGGGATCGTGAAGCTGCTGACGCCGCCGTTCGACGGGGCGAGCGTCGATCCGGGCTACATCATGGCCTATCCGCCGGGCGTGCGCGAAAACGGCGGGCAATATACGCACGGCGCGTGCTGGCTCGCGCTCGCCTACATCCGGATCGGCGACCAGAGGCGCGCGCACCGGGCGCTCTCGATGCTGAACCCGGTCAACCACGCGCGCACGCGGGGAGACGCGGACGTCTACCGCGTGGAGCCGTATGTGCTCGCGGCGGACGTCTACGCCGAGCCCCCGCACACGGGGCGCGGCGGCTGGACGTGGTACACCGGCGCCGCGAGCTGGTATTTCCGGGCGGTCCTGGCGCTGCTTGGCTACGAGCGGCGCGGCGACGCCGTGCGGCTGCGCGCGCTCTTGAACGAATGGGACGAGGCCGAGGTCTCGGTGCGCTTCGGGTCGAGCGCATACCGGCTGATCTGCCGGAAGGGCGTCAGGCAGGTGTCGCTCGACGGCGAGCCGGTTCCGGGCGACTGGATTCGCATGGCCGACGACGGAAACGCGCACGAGGCCGTGTTCCCGCCGCGAAGAAACGGCGAGGAGGCGCTCGACAACACGGCAAATGACCACATTCCTAACAAATTCTTTCGTTGACGAATGCCGGAAACAGTGCTATCATGCAGTTGTATATTCTGGGCAATCGCTGATTTATTCAGCGGCAGGATCGCCGGTCGCTTTTCCGCCCCCACAAGGTTGTTTTCCCTAAGGGAAAACAAGTCGCTGCGCGACCGTGCGATTCAAATGGTTTTGAATCGCACGCCGTTG
>JAAYZL010000452.1 GCA_012514855.1 Clostridiales bacterium | reverse complement strand
GATTTTGCCGGTATCCGAGAGCCTGCAAAACTGGGTGAAGGACCTGATCGCGTACGCCACGCGGAAAGCCGTAGAGGGCAAGTCCTGGCCGGGCTACAAGCTCGTGGCTGGGCAGACAAAGCGCAGGTACACGAGCGAGGCCGAGGTCATTCAGGCGGCCACGGAGGCGGGGTATACGGACATCTACAAGACAGCGCTCCTGGGCATCGGCGACCTTGAAAAGCGCATGGGCCGCAAGGCGTTTCAGAATGTGCTCGGCAAGTATGTCGTGAAACCCGCCGGCGCGCCGACGCTCGTGCGAGAGTCTGATTCACGCAAGGTTGTTTCCACGGCGGAGGCAGATTTCGCAGATTAAACCGACCCACATACCACACTACCATGCAACAAAAATCAGGAGGTACCCACTATGTCTACCAAAGTCATCACCGGTAAGGTCCGCGCATCGTTCGTCCACATCTTTGAGGCGCAGTCCGTCAACGGGAGCGAGCCGAAGTACAGCTGCTCGCTCATCATCCCCAAGTCCGATGTCAAGACGGTACAGGCAATTCAGGCGGCCATCGAGGAGGCGAAGCAAAACGGCATCAGCAAGTGGGGAGGCAAGATCCCGGCCAACTTGAAACAGCCGCTGCGCGACGGCGATATCGACCGCCCGGATGACGCGGCCTACGCCGACAGCTACTTCATCAACGCCTCCAGCCAAGAAAGGCCGGGCATCGTGGACCGCAGGCGCGTGCCGATCAGCGATCCGCTCGCCATCTACTCGGGCTGCTACGTCCGCGCTTCGGTGAACTTCTACCCGTTCAACGTCAACGGAAATCGAGGTATCGCAGCGGGGCTCTCCAACATCCAACTTTGGTGCGACGGCGAACCGTTGAACGGTCGCATGCGCGCGGAGGATGAGTTCGACGCACTGGATGAAGTGGACGACGACGATTTCTTGAACTAAGGAAGGAAAGGCCGCGCATCAGGTTCTCTGGTGCGCGGCCAGCCCCAACTTTATTTGACTTCCTGCTCCAGCGTATCGAACAGGCTTGAGTTGAAAAAGTCCCGGATGCTGATTTCCAAACCATCACAGAGCTTCTTGATGGTTGCGATTCCCGCATTCGTCGTTTCACCGTTTACGATATCGCTGATCGTTGATTGTGTAACGCCTGAGATGTTGCTGATCTTGTTGATGGTCATCTTGCGCTCGTCGCACAGTTCATATATCCGCTTAACGACTGCTTCCGAAATGGTCATGCGCTCGTCCTCACATCGAAATTCCGTTAACCATAGCATATCAATTTGGAGGGAGAAAGTTTAACGGAATAGCGTTGAACTATATGCCTGAATGGATTAAACTAACGCCATGTGTTTTTCGGAGGATGTAGGATGAACAGAATACGGACAATGGCATTTGCCGGGCATCGACCCGAGTCATTGCCTTTTGGCGAGAACGAACTGAGCGCGAGCGGTATTATGCTGAAAGCAAAACTGCTGACCGAGATTATGGACAGGGTATCAGAAGGATGCAACACCTTTTACTGTGGCGCGGCCCGAGGCAGTGATATCATCTTTGCGGAGCAGTTGTTGCTGTTGAAAGCCACAGAATATCCATCAATTAAATTGATCTGCGTGCTGCCTCATGAAGATCAGGCGAAAAGATGGACGGAGAACTGGCGGGAGCGTTATTTCCGGATGCTAGAGCGGGCCGATGAAACGGTGCTCATGTCAGCGCGATATACGAAGGACTGCTATCGGATCGGCAATCGATACATGATCGACAGCTCGGACGCTTTGCTGGCAGTGTACAATGGTTCACATACCGGCGGTACCGCCGCTGCCATTCAGTACGCACGGCGAAAAAACAAAGAAATCATAGTGATTGACCCGAGCACGTAAAAGCGGGTGGTCATACCACCCGGGATACGAACAATCCAACCAAATCATAAAAAAACGGCGCATCCATGCGGGTGCGCTTTTTTGATGGGAGTGATGCAAGTGACACAAATCCTTAGTATCGATCTCGAAACTTTCAGCTCTGCCCCGCTCCCCAAATGCGGCGTGTACCGGTACGCCGATGCCCCCGACTTTGAGATCTTACTGTTCTCATACGCCTTCGACGACGGCCCCGTGCACACCATCGACCTAGCCTCCGGCGAGCGGCTCCCCGATGCGGTGCTATCTGCCCTGACCGCCCCCAACTTCCTCAAGATCGCCTACAACGCGCAGTTCGAAAGGGTATGTCTTTCGAAGTATCTGAGGCAGCGGCTGGACCCGGTGCAGTGGCGCTGTACCGCCGTCATGGCATCCTACCTGACGCTTCCAGCGCGGCTGGCAGATGTAGCTGCTGCCCTCAACCTTACGGAGCAGAAGATGGGGGAGGGCAAGGATCTGATCCGTTACTTCTCCATGCCATGCAAACCTACGAAGACAAATGGCGGACGCACCCGCAATTATCCGGAGAATGCGTCCGACAAGTGGGCGATGTACAAAGCCTACAACGCTCAAGACGTAGAGACGGAGCGCGCCGTCCGCAAGGCGCTGGATAAGCACCCGCTCCCGGACCATGAGTGGGCGCTCTACGGGCTCGATCAGCGCATCAACGACCGCGGCGTGCGCGTAGATAAGCAGCTCGTAAAACAGGCGATCGCGGTCGATCAGGTGTTTTCGGAGCAGGCATATCAACGAGCAAAGGATCTGACGGGGCTCGAAAATCCCGGCAGCGTCGCACAGCTGAAGGCGTGGCTCACAGACCAGAACATGCCGATGGAGAGTCTGGCGAAGAAGATCGTCCAGGAGAAAGCGAGAGACGTTCATGGCGACGTTGCCGAGCTTTTAAGCCTACGGCTGGAGCTATCTAAGACGAGCATCAAGAAGTACGAGGCGATGACGCGTACGATGTGCAGGGACGGGCGCGTGCACGGGATGCTGCAATTCGGGGGCGCATCGCGCACAATGAGATGGGCATCGAGGACGTTAAATCTTCAGAACGTTCCCCAGAACCATCTACCCGACCTGGAGCTTGCCCGCGACATCGTGAAGGCAGGCGACGAGGAGACCCTTGAGCTCCTATTCGGCTCTGTGCCGAGCACGCTCTCGGAGCTCATCCGCACGGCGTTCATCCCGAAAGACGGCTGCCGCTTTATCGTAGCGGACTTC
>JAAYZL010000451.1 GCA_012514855.1 Clostridiales bacterium | reverse complement strand
GGCCTGCAGGGTGCGCTCGACGACCTCGGCGTCCCCTACGTCGTCAACGAGGGCGACGGCGCGTTCTACGGCCCGAAGATCGACTTCCACCTCGAGGACTCGATCGGCCGCACCTGGCAGTGCGGGACGATACAGCTCGACATGAATTTGCCCGAGCGCTTCGACCTGACCTACACCGGCGCGGACGGCGAGAAGCACCGCCCGGTCATGATCCACCGCGTCGCGTTCGGCTCGATCGAGCGTTTCATCGGCATTCTGACCGAGCACTTCGCGGGCGCGTTCCCGCTGTGGATCGCACCGGTGCAGGCGAAAATCCTGACGATCACCGACCGCGCGGACGAGGCGGCGCTCGCGCTGCAGAAAAAGCTCGAGGCGGCCGGCATCCGCACCGAGATCGACCTGCGCAACGAAAAGATCGGCTTCAAGATCCGCGAGGCACAGCTGATGAAGATTCCGTACATGCTCGTCGTCGGCGACAAGGAGGCCGAGGAGGGCACCGTCGCCGTCCGCTACCGCGGTCGGGGCGACATCGGCACGATGCCTGCGGACGAACTGCTCGGGAAAATGCTCGAGGAGGTTCGCACGAGGGCGAAATAAGCTGCACCCGGCCCCGTCCGGCGCTTCGGACGGGGCTGAAAACCCCTGCTCCGCTTTCGCGAGCAGGGGTTTTCAGCAGGCGCAAGTTACTGCGCGAGACTTTCCTTCCTCGGGCACATGATCCCCTGCACCAGCAAAAACACGCCGACGGCGATTCCCAGGTCCCCCACGCTCGCGAGCCCCGGCGCGACCCACAAAACCGGGATCGTGTCGCCCAAAAACCACAGCGGCGCGTCCCAGCCGACGAGTACATATTCTACCATTTTTCCGAGGGAAACGCGCTCGACGACGTTCTCGAAAATCGCATAATTATGCACGATCGGCGAGATGGGCATCCGGAATCCGTTCGCCGCGATGACCGCGAAATTGAGCGCGGACGAGACCGCGATCACCCGGAAGGACGCGCGGCGGATGTTGAGAAAGACGAACGCGAAGATCAGCGCGTACTCGGCCGAAACCGCCGCCCACAGCCAGCGCTCGCTCGGCCACGGGAGCCACTTCGCGAGCAGCCCCAAGGCCGCCTCCAGCGCGAAGGCAAAGATCGGCAAAAACACGCCGCGAAGCGGGTTTTTAAGGTAGTTCGAAAGCCTTCCCCGGCGCAGATAGCCGATCAAAACGGAAAGAACCAGAAACGCGAGCAATATCATGACGCCTTGCTCTCCCGCCCCATCGCGCGCAACAGCGCTTTGACGATCTTCGGGTCGAACTGCGTCCCGGCGCCCTCCTCGATCAGCTTCAGCGCGCGCTCCTGCTCCATGCCCTTGCGGTACGGGCGGTCGGAGAGCATCGCGTCCAGCGTGTCCGCGACGGCGAGTATGCGCGCGTTGAACGAGATAGCCTCGCCCTTCAGCCCGTCCGGATAGCCGCTGCCGTCGAAGTGCTCGTGGTGGTGGCGGACCATGTCGGTGATTTCCGGGTCGAACTTGACGTGCTCGGTGATGCCGGCGCCGGTCGAGGGGTGCGTCTCGATGTGCTTGCGCTCCTCCGGGGTCAGCTTGCCGGGCTTT
>JAAYZL010000061.1 GCA_012514855.1 Clostridiales bacterium | reverse complement strand
TTGTCGGCCACGTCGAACGCCCTCTGCGTCAATTCGACCGCCTCCTGCACCGACGCGGGCGCGTAGACGGGCATGCGGTAGTCGCCGTGGCCGCCGCCGCGCGTCGCCTGGTAGTAGTCGGACTGCGCCGGCTGTATCGAGCCCAATCCCGGCCCGCCGCGCACGATGTTGACGATCACGCACGGGAGCTCCGACCCCGCGATGTAGCTGATGCCCTCCTGCTTCAAGGAAATGCCGGGGCTGGACGAGCTCGTCATCGACCGGGCGCCGGTGCCCGCCGCGCCGTAGACCATGTTGATCGCGGCGACCTCGCTCTCCGCCTGCACAAATTGGCCGCCGACCTCGACGAGCCGCCGGCTCATGTACTCGGGGATCTCGTTCTGGGGCGTGATCGGGTATCCGAAGAAGAACCTGCAGCCCGCTTGCACGGCGGCCTCGGCGATCGCCTCGTTGCCCTTCATCATCTGTCGGCTCATCTCACGCACCCCTCTCCACGCGGATCACGCAGTCCGGGCACATCTGGTAGCACATCGCGCACGCGGTACACCGTTCGATGTCCGCGCAGTAGGCCGCGTTGTAGCCCTTTTTGTTGATGTGCGGCGAAAGCTGAATGAGCTTGCGCGGGCACGCCGCCACGCACAGGCCGCAGCCCTTGCAGGCGTCGGTGTCGAATTCAATTTTGCCCATATGCCGTCCTCCAAAACTTGATACGAATGATTATACATTCGCGTTGTTAAAATCGCTCGCACCGAGCGCGTAGTGGTGGCTTTTTCCGCGGACGTCCGAGAGCCGGAGCCCGAGCGCGCCGCCGAACACCGGAACCTCGAGCTCCGCTTCCAGCGCGGGCTGCTTCCTAGACCGCGCGGACTGCCGAA
Organism: Clostridiales bacterium; assembly: GCA_012514855.1. The sequence goes on along the minus strand of JAAYZL010000061.1, from coordinate 6,763 downwards.
GCACGCGGAAATGCTCGCCCTCGAGGTAGCCGAGCGCCCAGTTGTCGAGCATGTCCCACGGCATCGGGATTTCCTCGAGCCGCGCGTGGTAGAAGCCGACGCCGCTCAAAACGCTTATGCGGCAATCCCCCTCCGGGGCTTGAAGCCCGGGATAGACGAGCTCCCACGGCGCGCCGTCCAGGCGCCTCCGGAGGATGTTCGGCACGAGCGGACACCTGTCGACGCCGACAAATCTCCGCCCGAGCAGCTTCGCGGCCTCGAGCGCCGTCCCGGAGCCCGCGAACGGGTCGAGCACGAGCTCGCCCTCCCTCGACGCGCAGCGCACGATCCGGTCCAAGAGCGCCAGCGGCTTCTGCGTGTCGTAGCCGGTCCGCTGCGGGTCGCGCTGCTGCAGATGGCTGACATCGTCCCAGACGTCGGTCGGCGGCACGGGGTCGTCGTCGTAATACGTGTAAATCCGGCCGTTCGAGCGGATCGAGCGGTAGACGCGGCCGTCCGGGTCGACGTGCTTTCGCATGTGGTTCTGCCGGGGCTTCGCCGGCGGCGCCACGACCGCGGAGATGTTGAAGTCGTAGCTCTTCGTCTTGCGGTAGAAGAGGATCGTGTCGTGCTTGCGGCTGAAGTATTTCTTCGCCGTGCCGCCGGTGTGGTAGACCCACGCGATCTCGTTGAGCAGGCTGTCCGGGCCGAACAATTCGTCCAAAATGAGCCGCAGCCTCGCGCTCGCGCGGAAGTCGCAGTGCAGAAACAGCATGCCGTCGTCCCGGAGCAGCTCCCTCGACGCCTCGAGCACGCGGCGCATCAAAGCGTAATAGGATTCCGTGTCGAGGTTGTCGTCGTACGCGGGCAGCGTCAGCGAGCTCCTGCCGCTTTTCCAGTCGTCCTCGCCCGCGCGCGCGCGCATGACGAAGCGCTCGCCGGTCAGAAACGGCGGGTCCATGTAGATCAGCTTCACGTCCCCCCGGTATTCTTCGACGAGCGAATCGAGCAGATCGATCGCATTTCCCAGGTAAAACCGCCCGTCGGCCCCGCGGCCCTCGTAGCTCTCGCGGCGCACCGCGACCGGCTTCGGCTGCATCGGACGACCTCCCCTTTCGTAACTCCGCATTCTATTATACTACAGTCTTGGGGCGGGAGCAAGGAAAAGCTGTGTCCGATGTGAAAACTTCTTTGCGGCGCGCAAAAAAGCACCGGCGTTTTCCGGATTATTTTGTGTTTTTCGGCATTCGCGCTTGACGGTTCAAACGGCGCTGTGATAGAATACCGAGTGTGGATCATGGGCAGAAAACGTTTTCCATGCGCTCGTTTTTTGGCACATAGGCGGAGATTGTGAATGTATTTGCAAGGAGGGCAATTTGAATGAAGATGGCGCTCTTGGTGGCGAACCGCGGCTTTTTCCCGAGCGAATTTCTGGACGACGCTCGAAAGGAACTTTCCGAGGCGGCGAAGAAGCAGGGCATCGAGCTTCTGACGACCGACCCGGCGCTCACGCGCTTCGGCGCGATCGAGACGACGGCCGAGGGCATGGTGTTCCAGAAGTTCCTGGACGAGCACTACGGGGAGTACGACGGGGTGATCATCACCTTGCCGAACTTCGGCGACGAGAACGGCATCAAGGCGGCGCTCGCGAAGATCGACGTGCCGGTGCTCCTGCAGGCGTACCCGGACGAGATCGGCAAGATGGACTTCGCGAACCGCCGCGACGCGTTCTGCGGAAAGCTCGGGCTGTGCAGCGTGTTCAAGCAGATGGACTTCAGGTTCACCTCCGGAAGGCCGTTCGTCATGCACCCGCTGGGCGAGGATTTCGACCGGGAGCTGCGCGACTTCGCCGCGATCTGCCGCATCGTCAAGAAACTGCGCCATTTGCGCGTCGGCGTGTTCGGCGCGCGCACGACCGCGTTCAAGTCCGTGCGCTTCGACGAGATCGCGATGGAGCGCAGGGGCGTCGAAATCGAGTCATTCGACCTGGTCGGCGTGCTCGCGCGCTACAACAAAATGCCCGAGGGGGACAAGCGCGTGCGCGAGTGGATCGACCGCCTGCACGCCGCCGCGAGCTTCGAGGGCGTGCCCGACTACGCCGAGAAGACGCTCGCGCGGTTCGGCGCGACGATTGAGACCTACGTCGACGAGCTGAACCTCGGCGCCCTGACGCTTCGCTGCTGGACGGAACTGCAGGAGGAGCTCAAGATCGCGCCGTGCTCGCTGCTGGGCATCTTCAACATGCTCGGCGTCCCCGCCGCGTGCGAGACCGACGCCTCGAACGTCTACACGATGGCCGCGCTCGCCGCCGCCTCGCAGGGCTCCGCCGCGTGCCTCGACCTCAACAACAACTACGGAACCGACCCGGACAAGCTGATCCTGTTCCACTGCGGCCCCGTGCCCGCCGACATGATGACGAAGCCCGGCCGCATCGAGGAGCACAAGATGTTCGTCAAGACCTCCGGCCCGAACTGCTCGTGGGGGCTGAACGTCGGCCACATCCACCCCGGCGAGATCACGTTCGCGGGCGGGCGCACCGACAACGGCCAGTGCCAGTTCTACCTGAGCACCGGCGAGGTCACCTCCGATCCGGTCGAGGAGGGCTTCTTCGGCACGCCCGGCGTCATGCGCTCGGACGATTTGCAGCGCAAGATGCAGAACATCTGCTACGCCGGCTTCCGCCACCACACGACGATCACGTTCGGCGGTTGGGAGCGCGCGATGGACGAGGCGCTCGTCAAGTACCTCGGCTACACGCGCATCAACATCTGACCGGGGGGACGCTTTCATGGCATACATCGGTCTCGACGTCGGCACGACCGGCAGCAAGGCGACCGTCATCGCGCGCGACGGCAGGGCGCTCTCGAGCAGCTACCGCGAGTACAACCTGCGCTTCCCCGCCCCCGGCCACGTCGAGCTCCGGCCGTCGGACGTGTGGGAGGCGGTGAAAGCCGTGCTCAAAGAGGTCGCCCAGATGTCCGGCGAGCCGATCGAGGCGCTGGCGACGGCGTCGTTCGGCGAGGCGGTCGCGCACATCGGCCGCGACGGAAAGCCGGTCTGCGACAGCATATTCTTTACGGACGTCCGCGGAAGCGGCGAACTGGACGGACTGCGCCAAGCGGTCGACGCGGACGAACTGATGCGCACGACCGGCATGCCGATCAACTTCATGTTCACGCTGCCGAAGCTGCTCTGGATGCAAAAGCACGCTCCGGAGCTGCTCGAAAAGACGGAAAAAATCCTGCCGTACAGCGGCTACGTCGCCTACATGCTCTCGGGCGAGCGCACGGCGGACGGCTCGCTCGCCTCGCGGACGCTCTTGTTCGACCGGTTCAGGGGCGACTGGAACCCCGACACTTTGAAGGCGTTCGGCATCCCGCGCGCGTGGCTTCCGGACTACGTTCCGGCGGGGCATCCGGTCGGGACGATGCTGCCGTCCGTCGCGCGCGAGCTCGGCATACGGGGGAGCCCGGTCATCGTCTCCGGCGTGCACGACCAGATCGCCGCGGCGCTCGGCGCGGGCGCGCTGCATTCCGGGCAGGCCGCCGACGGCATCGGCAGCGCCGAGTGCATCTCGTGCGTTCTGCCCGACGACATGGACTTGAAGGGCATGTTCCGCTACAACATCTGCGCGGAGCCGCACGCGGTTCCGGGGCGCTACCTCGCGCTCGTGTTCAACAACACCGCGGGCGCGGCGCTCAAGTGGTACCGCGACCAGTTCGCGGCCGAGCTTCGCGACCGCTGCAGGCTCGGGGGCACGAGCGCCTACGACGAGCTCAACAAGTCGATCTCGGAGGCGCCGTCGCCGGTGCTGTTCCTGCCGCACCTCGGCGGGACCGGCACGCCGCACATGGACGCCGAGGCGAAGGGCATGCTCGCGGGGCTGACGCTTTCGACGACGGCTTCGGACGTCTACCGCGCGATCCTCGAGGGCATGTGCTACGAGATGCGGCTGAACCTCGAATTGCTCGAGCGGTTCGGCATGCGCTTCGACGCGCTCACGGCCGGCGGCGGCGGCGCGTCCCCGGAGGCGCTGAGGCTCCGCGCGGACATACTCGGGCTCCCGATCACGCGCACGCGCGAGCCGCAGGCCGGAACCGTCGGCATGGCGATGCTCTGCGCGCTCGCGACCGGGCAGTTTTCGTCGTTCGACGAGGCGGCGGTTGCGCTCGTGCATCCCGGCGAGACGTTCGAGCCGGATTCGCGGTTCAGGGATCGGTACGACGAGCGGTTCGAGCAGTACAAGCGGATGTATTCGGCCGGGCGAATGATCTACGGCCGCTCCTGACCAACGGAAAAACAGCCTGTCGATTCAGGCTGTTTTCTAAGGGGTATTTGGAAAACGTTATCCAAGCGGCTTCGTGGTCCCTCTGGCGACGAGCGACGTCTTGAGCCGAACCTGTTCGCGCGGCGCGGAGGGGTTCTCGATGCGGCCGAGCAGCAGTTCGACCGCGCGCCGGCCGAACGCGCGCTTGTCGCAGCCGACGGTCGAGAGCGGCACCGGGAGCCGGATGTCGGACTGTATGTTGTCAAAGCCGATGACGCTGATGTCCTCCGGAACCCTTAGCCCGAGGCCGTTCAGCGCGTAGATGACCTGCCAGGCGACGTAGTCCGAGAACGCGCACACGGCGGTGAAGCGCGCGCCCTCGCGGACGGCGTTTTCGACGATGTGCACGGCCGCGTCGGAGGCGATGTCGACCTCGCGGATCAATTTCGGGTCGGGCGACAGGCGGAGCGCTTCGAAGGCGTCGAAGAAGCCCTGCCGTCGCTCGCGGGCGCTCGAGATGTACTCCGGGCCGGTCAGCAGGAGGATTTCGCGGTGCCCGAGCGAGAGCAGGTGCTCCGCGGCAAGCCTGCCGCCCTCGCGGTCGTCGAAGCAGATGCCGTCGAATTGGCCGTCGTCGAAGTGCCTGCCGATCAGCACGAACGGCACGTCGTTTGTCTCCAGCAGCTGCATGTTCGCGCTCCCCTGCTGCGTCGGGCAGATGAACACGCCGTCGACGTTCCGCGAAAGCGCGGTGACGATCGCGCGCTCCTCCTCGAGGCTGTTTTCGTCGGTGTTCAGCAGAATCGCGCTGTAGCCGCTGTCCTTGAGCCCGGCGATCAGCTGCTTCGCGAAGATCGAGAACAGCGGGTTCGAGATGTCGCCGAGGATGATCGCGACGGTCTTCGTCGTGCCGGAGCGCAGCGACCCCGCGAGCGCGTTTCCGATGTAGCCCGTCTCCTTCGCGGCCCTGAGGATGCGCTCGCGCGTGTCGGGCGACAGGCCGGGCTTTCCGTGAAGCGCCTTCGAGACTGTGCCGACGGTGTGACCCGTCAGCCGGGCGAGGTCCCTGAGCTTGAGCTTTCCGTTCGGCTGCGGCATGGCGGTTCTCCTTCAAATATCTCGACATCCATAATACGGCGCTTTGCCCGGTTTGTCAAGCGGACGCATCGGGTATAAAGGAGGCGGGGGCGTGCGGGACACGGTCGGAATCGTGTTCGACATCGAGGAATTCGCGGTGTTCGACGGGCCGGGCATACGCGTGGCGGTGTTTTTGAAGGGCTGCCCGCTGCGCTGCCAATGGTGCCACAACCCGGAGGGCTTGAAACCCCGGCCCGAGCGCGCGGTGACGCGGACTTTGTGCACGGACTGCGGGCGCTGCCGCGAGGTCTGCCCGACGCCAAATGCGTGCGCGGCGTGCGGGACATGCGTGCCCGCCTGTCCGAACGGCGCGATACGGATCGTCGGGACGCCGATGTCTTCGAGCTCCGTCGCGGAGCGGATTCTCCGGCACGCGAAGGTGCTCAAGCTCAACGGCGGCGGCGTGACGTTTTCCGGCGGCGAGGCGCTTCTGCAGCCCGAATTCGTCGAGGACGTGTCGGATCGGCTGCCGGGCGTCCACAAGGCGATCGAGACCTGCGGGTTCGCGCCGGAGGACGCGTTCCTGTCGGTGATCGGGCGCATGGACCTCGTGATGATGGACGTAAAGCTCGTCGATCCGGAGGAGCACAGGCGCTGGACGGGCGCCTCCAACGAATTGATTCTTGCAAACCTCCGCGCGCTGATCCGGTCCGGGGTGCCGTTCCGGGCGCGCGTGCCGCTCATCCCCGGCGTCAGCGATTCGGACGAGAACCTCGGGGCGACGGCGCGGCTTTTGAAAGACGCAGAGAACCTCGAGCGCGTCGAGCTCTTGCGCTACAACCGCTCGGCGGGCGCAAAGTACGGGCTCGTCGGCGAGGAATATTGCCCGGACTTCGACGTCGACAAAGAGCCCAATATGAACCTCGCGATCTTCGAACAATACGGCATAAAGGCGGTGGCACTATGACGCAGAGGAACCAGGCGCTGCTCGACTGGATCGTCGAGGGCGAGCACCGAACGCTGCGGACGCCCCTTTCGGAGGAGCGCATTTGGGAATTGCAAAAAGAGATCGCGCGGGAGGATTTGCCGCTCGTCAGGCGCGCGTCCCGGCGGCTTCGGCTGCTTCTCGAGGAGGAGCGCGTTTCCGTCCGCCCCGATGAGCGCATCCCCGGCATCCGCACGATCCCCGAATTCCCGGACATCTACAACGACGGCGAAAAGGATCGGCTGTTTTCCGGCCGCTTCATGCACGAGCAGGGGCGCGTGTGCAACATCTCGTCGGACTACGAGGATGTGCTCCGCGGGGGATTGCTCCCCCGCCGCGCGGCCGCGGAGAAGACGCTCTCCGAGGGCAAGGGCGACCGCGATTTCCTCGAGGCGGCCATCGAGACCATCGACGCTGTGATCGCGTTTGCCGACCGCTACGCCGATCTGCTCCCG
>JAAYZL010000450.1 GCA_012514855.1 Clostridiales bacterium | reverse complement strand
GCCGCGATCGAGAAGGCCGAGAACCGCGAAGCGTTTGAGAAGGTCATGCAGTCGCTCGGCATTCCGCAGCCGGTCGGCCGGGCCGTGACGAACATCGAGGACGGCGTGCGCGCGGCGGAAGTGATCGGCTACCCGGTCCTCGTGCGCCCGAGCTACGTTCTCGGCGGCCGCGCGATGCAGATCGTCTCCGGCGAGGAGATGCTGCGCGCGTACCTCAAGAGCGCCGTCGAGGTCAACGAGGAGCAGCCGGTGCTCGTCGACAAGTACGTCGTCGGGCGCGAGCTCGAGGTCGACGCGGTCTGCGACGGGACGGACGTGTTCGTGCCCGGCATCATGGAACTCGTCGAGCGCACCGGCATCCACTCCGGCGACTCGATCAGCGTCTACCCGACGTTCTCGGTCTCGAAGCAGTCGAAGCAGGTGATCCTCGAGTACACGAAGCGGCTCGGGCTCGAAATCGGCATCGTCGGGCTCTACAACATACAGTTCATCGTCGACCGCGACGACAACGTGTTCGTCATCGAGGTCAACCCGCGCTCGTCGCGGACGGTGCCGTTCCTGTCGAAGGCGACCGGCTGGCCGCTGGCCGACATCGCGACGAAGTGCATACTCGGCCAGTCGCTGAAGGATCAGGGCATTTGCGAGATATACCCGCCGGAGAAGAAGCGCTGGTACGTGAAGGTTCCCTCGTTCTCGTTCACGAAGCTGAGCGGGCTCGACGCGTACCTGTCGCCGGAGATGAAGTCGACCGGCGAGGCGATCGGCTACGACCAGAGCTTGACGCGCGCGCTCTACAAGGCATTGCAGGCGTCCGGCATGCAGGTGATGAACTACGGGACGATCCTCGTCTCGCTCGCCGATCCCGACAAGGAGGAGGCGCTGCCGCTGATCCGGCGGTTTTACAACCTCGGCTTCAACATCGAGGCGACAAACGGCACGGCGCAGTTTCTCAAGGGCCACGGCATCCGCACGCGCGTGAAGCCGAAGCTCAGCGAGGGCAGCGAGGAGATCCTCGACTCGATCCGGCAGGGATACGTCAGCTACGTCATCAACACGCGCGACATGAACTCGCTCGGGCAGCTCTCCGACGGCTACGAGATCCGCCGCTGCGCGGTCGAGAACAACGTGACGATGTTCACGGCGCTCGACACGGTCAAGGTGCTGCTGGACGTGCTCGAGGAGACGACGCTGACGATCTCGACGATCGACGCGTGAGGGGGACAAAATGAACCGGGGAATCTTCGCGATTGCGGAAAACAAAGAGATCGCCGACGGCGTGTTCCGGATGGAGCTCCTCGGCGACGCGCGGGAGATAAAGCGCCCCGGGCAGTTCGTCGACATCGAAATCGACGGCCTGTTCCTTAGGCGTCCGATCTCGGTGTGCGACTGGGACGGCGGGAGCATGGTTCTGATCTACAAGGTCGTCGGCGAGGGGACGGCGAGGCTGTCCCGGATGAAACCCGGCGCGGCGCTCGATCTGCTCGTCGGGCTCGGGAACGGGTTTGACATGTCGAAGTCCGGGAATCGCCCGCTGCTCCTCGGCGGCGGCGTCGGCGTTCCCCCGCTCTACGGCCTCGCGAAGCGGTTGGTCGCGGATGGCAAGCGCCCCATCGCCGCGCTCGGCTTCAACGCGAAAAAGGACGCGTTCTACGTGGACGAGTTCCGCGCGCTCGGGGTCGAGACGTTCGTTTCAACCGTCGACGGGACATTCGGAGCGAAGGGATTTGTTACCGACGCGATGAAGGGCGTCTCGTACGGCTACTTCTACGCCTGCGGGCCGGAAGGGATGTTGCGCGCGGTGTGCGGCGCGACCGCGACCGACGGGCAGTTGAGCTTCGAACAGCGCATGGGCTGCGGGTTCGGCGCGTGCATGGGCTGCTCGTGCAAGACGAAGCACGGAAACAGGCGCATCTGCAGGGACGGCCCGGTGCTCGAAAAGGGAGAGGTGATTTTTTGAACACGAAAGTTACGCTCTCCGGGATTTCGCTCGACAACCCGATCATCCCCGCGAGCGGCACGTTCGGCTACGGGTACGAGTTCGCGGAACTGTACGACATCAACGTGCTCGGCGCGCTGTCGTTCAAGGGCACGACGCTCGAGCCGAGGTTCGGGAACCCGACGCCCCGGATCGCGGACGCGCCGTCCGGGATGCTGAACGCCGTCGGGCTGCAGAATCCCGGCGTGCACAGGGTCATCTCCGAGGAGCTCCCGAAGCTCAAAAAGGTGTTCCGCAAGCCCGTGATCGCGAATATCAGCGGCTTCTCGATCGACGAATACGTCGAGTGTTCGGCGCTGCTCGACAGAGAAGATCAGGTCTTCATCCTCGAGATCAACGTAAGCTGCCCGAACGTGCACGGCGGCGGCATGAGCTTCGGGACGTCGCCCCAGATGGCGGCCGAGGTCACGCGCGCGGTCAAGGCGGCGGTCAAAAAGCCGGTGTACGTGAAGCTGTCGCCGAACGTGACGGACATCGCCGCAATCGCGCGGGCGTGCGAGGGCGCGGGCGCGGACGGGCTGAGCCTCATCAACACGCTGCTCGGCATGCGCATCGACCTCCGGACGCGGAAGCCGGTCCTGGCGAACACCTACGGCGGGTTGTCCGGCCCGTGCGTGCTCCCGGTCGCGCTGCGCATGGTCCATCAGGTGCGCGCGGCGGTCGGCATCCCCCTCATCGGCACGGGCGGCGTGTCGAGCGCCGCGGACGTGCTCGAGATGATGCTCGCGGGCGCGGCGGCGGTGCAGATCGGCGCGGCGAACCTCAAAAACCCGTTCGCGTGCAGGGAGATCGTCGAATCCCTGCCCGCGGAGATGGAGAAATACGGCATCGGCGACCTCAACGACATCACAGGAGGCGCGCATTTATGAGAGACGTCATCATCGCCTGCGACTTCCCCGGCCGCGAACAGACCTTCGCGTTCCTCGACCGCTTCCCCGGGCGCAAGCCGTTCGTCAAGATCGGCATGGAGCTCTTCTACGCCGAGGGGCCGGACGTCGTGTGCGAGATCAAGCGCCGCGGGCACAAAATCTTCCTCGACCTCAAGCTCTGCGACATCCCGAACACCGTGAAAAGCGCGATGCGCGCGCTATCGAAGCTCGACGTAGACATGGCGAATCTCCACGCGTTCGGGACGGTCGCGATGATGGAGGCCGCGCTCGAGGGATTGACGCGCCCGGACGGCACGCGGCCGCTGCTGATCGCGGTCACGCAGCTCACGAGCACCGACGAACGGAGGATGCGCGACGAGCTGCTGATCGACCGGCCGCTCGGCGAGGTCGTGCTTCACTACGCCGAGAACGCGAAAATGGCCGGGCTCGACGGCGTCGTCTGCTCGCCGCTCGAAGCGGAACAAGTGCACGGTCGCTGCGGGGCAAACTTTCTGACCGTCACGCCCGGCGTGCGCTTCCCGGACGGCGACGCGGGCGACCAGAGGCGCGTGACGACGCCCGCGCGCGCCCGGGAGCTCGGCTCGGACTTCATCGTCGTCGGCCGCCCGATCACCGCGGCCCCCGACCCCGTCGCCGCCTACGGGCGCTGCATGCGGGAATTTGCGGAGGGAGGAATCTAGCATGGAAAACCGCATCGCGAAGGCGCTTCTCGAAATCGGCGCGGTGTTTCTGCGCCCGGAACAGCCGTTCACCTGGGCAAGCGGCATCAAGAGCCCCGTCTACTGCGACAACCGCTTAATTCTGACCGCGCCTCGGGTGCGCGACGAGGTCGAGCGCGCGCTCGCGGAGGCGATTCGGGCGCATTACCCCGAGTGCGAGGTGCTGATGGGCACGAGCACCGCCGGCATCGCGCACGCGGCGATCGTAGCGCACATGCTCGGACTTCCGATGGGCTATGTGCGCGGCGGAGCGAAGGATCACGGGCGCGGCAACCAGATCGAGGGCCGGCTCGAGCCGGGTCAGAGGGTCGTCGTCGTCGAGGATCTGATCTCGACCGGCGGCAGCGTCGTCGAGGTCGTCGAGATCCTGCGCGAGGCAGGCGCGGAGGTTAACGGCATCGCGAGCATCTTCACCTACGGCATGCGCAAGGGCCTCGAACGGCTCGCGGCCGCGAACGTCCGAAACGTAAGCCTGACGAACTTCGACGCCGTCGCGCGCCTCGCCGCCGAAGAGGGCTACATTCAGAGCGAGGACATCGAAAAAGTGCTCGCCTTCCGGGACAACCCGTCGGACGTGCGCTGGATGGGAGGCGCGATATGAGGAGCCTGATCGACATACTGGAACTCACGGCCGCGGAGATCGACGAGCTGATCGAAACCGCGCGCGACATCATCGGGAACCCGGCGAAGTACCGCGACGCGTGCCGGGGCAAGAAGCTCGCGACGCTGTTCTTCGAGCCGTCGACGCGCACGCGGCTGAGCTTCGAGGCCGCGATGTACGAGTTGGGCGGCCAAGTGCTCGGCTTTTCGGAGGCGCAGTCGTCGTCCGCGTCGAAGGGCGAGAGCGTCGCCGACACCGTCAAGGTCGTCTCCTGCTACGCCGACATCATCGCGATGCGCCACCCGAAGGAGGGCGCGCCGCTCGTCGCGTCCATGAAGGCGGACGTGCCGGTCATCAACGGCGGCGACGGCGGCCACAACCACCCGACGCAGACGCTCGCCGACCTCCTGACGATCCGCCGCGAGAAGGGCCGGATTGAAAACCTGACGGTCGGCCTGTGCGGCGACCTCAAGTTCGGGCGGACGGTGCACTCGCTGATCGCCGCGATGTCCCGGTACGCGGGCGTGAAATTCGCGCTGATCTCGCCGGAGGAATTGAAGCTGCCGGGCTACGTCAAGCGCGATATCCTTGAAAAGCGCGGCGTCGGATATTTCGAGACGACCGACCTCGAGCGCGTGATGCCGGAGCTCGACGTGCTCTACATGACGCGCGTCCAGAAGGAGCGCTTCTTCAACGAGGAGGAGTACCTCCGCTTAAAGGACAGCTACGTCCTGACGCCCGAAAAGCTGCGCGCGGCGAAGGAAAACCTCTCGATCCTGCACCCGCTGCCGCGCGTCAACGAGATATCGGTCGCGGTCGACGACGACCCGCGCGCGAGCTATTTCCGCCAGGCCGCGAACGGAAAGTACATGCGCATGGCGCTGATCCTGAAACTGCTGGAGGTGCAAGTATGAACATCGACGCGATCCGCAACGGCATCGTCATCGACCACATCCGCGCCGGCGGCGGCATGGAGATCTACCGGCTTCTGAACCTCGAGGCGCTCGACTGCTCGGTCGCGCTCATCAAGAACGTGCAGAGCGCCAAGATGGGCCGCAAGGACATCATCAAGATCGACCGCACGCTCGACGTCGACCTCGACGCGCTCGGGTACATCGACCCGGACATCACGATCAACCTGATCCGCAACGGCGAGCTGATCGAGAAGCACCACCCCGAACTTCCCGACCGGATCACGAACATCATCCGCTGCAAGAACCCGCGCTGCATCACCTCGACCGAGCAGGAACTCAACCAGGTGTTCAAGCTCACCGACCGGAAGGCGCGCGTCTACCGCTGCATTTACTGCGAGGCGCGCGCGAAGTGAACCTTGTTTTTCCCATCCGCATGTGTTAAAATGTAGTTGTCTGTTTCACACTGCAAGGAGGGAAAAGCGATGAAATTGGTCAAGGACAAGAAGATACTGGTCGGCGCGGACTTCGCCGGCTATCCGCTCAAGGAGGCGGTGTGCGAGCACCTGCGCAGGAAGGGCTGGGAGATCACCGACGTCGGCGTGACCGACTTGACCTCCGAGGACACCGACCTGATGTTCCACCGCATCGGGCTGCGCGCGGGCGCGATGATCGCCGAGCGCGAGTTCGAGCGCGCGCTCTTGTTCTGCGGCACCGGCATGGGCATACACATCGCGGCGAGCAAGTGCCCGCACGTGCACGCGGGCGTCGTCGAGAGCGTCCCGGCCGCCCGGCGCGCGATCACCGGCAACGGCGTCAACGTGCTCGCGATGGGCGCGTTCTACGTGGCTCCCAAGATGGGCTGCGACATCGCCGACGCGTTTTTGACGGCGGAGCTCGGCACCGACTACGAGTGGTGGACGAACTTCTACGAGTTCCACAAGCTCGCGATCGACGAGCTCGAGGCGTTCGACTACGAGGAGTACAGGAAGAACGGCTTCAAGGTCAAGCATCTCGGGGATTATCCGATAAAGCTCGAGGAAAAGCCGGAGAATTAACAGCCTGTTGAAAATCCCCGCAATGCTGTGTCGCCATCGCCCGCAAAAGTCGGTCACTTATTAACCGATAAGCTCCCTCTTTTGCGGGCTCGGCTCCTTGCCTTGCGGGTTTTTGAACAGGCTGAGCGCGGGCGCCGATGAGGCGCCCGCCTACTTATAATGTGATGATCCTGTTTTCGTCGTTCGACCGGTACGCGGCCTCGATCACGCGCTGCACGACCACGGCGTCGCTTGCGGGAACCTCGAGCGGCGTTCCGTCGAGCACGGAGGCGGCGAAGCTGTCGATCTCGCGCCGGTACATGTTGCCGAATTCCGCGTCGATCGCGGCTTTTTCAACCTGTTTCGCGTCCTGCCGCGCGTCGTAGCCGCCGACGTCGCGCATGAACACGGCGTCAATGCATCCTCCGTCGACCTGCCCGATCGTCGCGTCCCCCATGAGCCTTCCGCGCGTCCCGAAGAATTCCAGGCGCCACTTCGCGGCCTCGTCGGGGATGTTGAAGTTCGACTGCACGACGCACTGGCAGCCGTTTTCAAGCCGGAGCAGCGCCGTCGACGCGTCCTCGACCTCGTAGCCGAACGTCAGCGTGTCGTGCATCGCGGCGACCTGCTTGACGCGGCTGCCGGTGATGTGCTGGATCAGGTCGATGCAGTGCACGCCCATGTCCATCAGCGCGCCGCCGCCGGCGCTCTTCTTCGACTGCCGCCAGTTTCCGGGGATGTCCGGATACCAGCAGGTGAACTGCGCGTAGGCCGACACGACGTCGCCCAGCTTCCCTGCCGCGATTGCCTCGCGCATCTTCCCGTTGTACGCGCCGAAGCGCATCATGAACCCGGCCGCGATCTTGATGCCCTTTTTCTGGCAGTAATCGACGACCCTATGCCCCTCGTCGGCGGTCATGGCGAGCGGCTTTTCGATCAAAACGTGCTTCCCGTGG
>JAAYZL010000449.1 GCA_012514855.1 Clostridiales bacterium | reverse complement strand
GGTGGCGCTGCCCGGGCAGCTCTTTTACTCCACCCAGATCCCCGTGTGCCTCTGGTTCATCGCGCGGGATAAACGCAACGGCCGGTTCCGCGACCGGCGCGGCGAGACGCTTTTTATCGATGCGCGCAAGATGGGGACGATGGCCGACCGCACTCACCGGCAATTGACGGACGAGGACATGGCGCGGATCGCCGACACCTACCACGCCTGGCGGGGGGACAGGGCGACCGCGGCATGGCGCGCCATGGAATGGCGAATGCCGGATGGGTTGCCCCTACCGGGATGATGAACTGTTATTAAACGATTTCGGCATTTCGTTTAATAACGTGTATCCTTATTAAGCGATTGCGAAACACGGGGGAGGCCAGCCCATGAAACGGAGCCTGACGGGACGGTACGAAATCACAGAGGTCGCGGGCGAGCGCGTCCGGGCTTTTGTGCCCCAGCCGTTGCCCCCAGAGCCTCCGCTCGAGCTGACGGAGCAGCGGCAGCGGTTGCTGGAGCGCGCGACCCTGGCGCTGGGGCGACTGGACAGCATCACGCTGCTTTTGCCGGACCCCGACCTTTTCCTCTACGCCTATGTTCGGCGCGAGGCGGTGCTTTCCTCGCAGATCGAGGGGACGCAATCGTCGCTGACGGACCTGCTGCTCTTCGAGCTGGAGGAAGCGCCGGGGGCTCCCTTCGACGATGTGGTCGAGGTCTCCAACTATGTGGCGGCGCTGGACCACGGCCTGGCGCGCCTGCACGAGCTCCCGCTCTCTAACCGGCTGATCCGCGAGATGCACGGCGTGCTGCTATCCCGCGGTCGAGGGAGCAAGAAATCCCCCGGCGAGTTCCGGAAAAGCCAGAACTGGCGGATACGTGGCGCTCAACAGAGTGTTCATCGATGCAGTAAAGAACGGAACGCAGCCGGCTGTGCATTTGGCCGACGCACTGAAAACAATGGAGATCGTCGAGCACATCAGGCCTTCAGCGATCGCGTGAAGTAGGCCGGCTCGGGATTAGTGAAAAGACAAGGATGATAAATGGCATGAGCAAAACAACACAAGCGGTATTTCGAACCGGTAGGGGCGAAGTTGTCATCAGGGACATGGCCGTGCCCGAACCCGACAGCAAGCAGGTGCTGCTCCGAGTGAAAGCAAGTTTGATTAGCCCGGGAACGGAAACCGCTCCCATACGGCGGTCCCGCCAACAACCGAAGGACGCGGGCATGGACCAAACCGGCTATTGCGTCGCCGGCGTCGTCGAAAAGGTAGGCGCGGAGATTAGCACGCTCAAGGAAGGCGACCGTATCATCGCCATTGAATGGGGGCGGGCATACCATTCCCCATATGTCGTGTTGAGCGGTAACATGCCGGTGAAAATACCCTACGGGATCCCATTCGAGGATGCTGTCTTTGTCAGCCTGGCTGCAACCGGCTTGCATGCCGTGCGGCGCGTGCAACCGCAGTTGGGCGAGGTCATGGTCATATACGGTGACGGCCTGATCGGACAATTCGCGTCGCAATTCGCACGGCTGTCCGGGTGCAGGGTCGTGATGGCGGGTCACCACGAACATCGTCTCGCGATCGCGAAACGCCTCGGCGCGGAACTAACGCTCAACCCAGAACAAACCGATCCCGTGGCGGCGGTGATGGAATTCACCGACAACTTGGGCGCCGATACGGGGATCATCGCCTTCGGCGGCAACGGGACGGCTGCCTTTGAACAACTGGTGAAGATGATGGTGACTCCTCCCGACGGGCAGAAGGTCGGCCGTATTTCCATCACCGGCATGTGCGATGTCACGATGTCGTGCGGCAATTTCATCGGCAATATCAATATCTTCGGCGCCACCAAGGGCGGCGCGGGATACCGTGACGAGGAATTCCATCGGGGTGCTTTGTACCCAAGAGGCTATGTGCGATGGACGGTCACGGCAAACCTGGCCGAGATACTGCGCGAGATGCACGCGGGGCTCTTCTCGGTCGCGCCGCTCCTCAGCCATCGCATTCCTTTCGCCGAGGCACCCAAGGGATATGAGGCACTCATCACGGATCCCGATTCCGCGCTCGGCGTTGTCATCACGTATGAATGATAGGGGCCTATGAGACTGCGGATGCGATACAATCGCGTACGGCATCCCGTCCCGGCAGCAAAGGTCTTCCAGAAGTCAGCCATCGGTCTGGTATGATTCAGTTGGAATCGGAGAATCCTCGTAATCGAGTTAGCAT
>JAAYZL010000448.1 GCA_012514855.1 Clostridiales bacterium | reverse complement strand
TGCGGTGAATTTGATTTTTATGGAGCGTTAGCGGAGTAAAAAATAATTCCTATAGTCAGGATCGCGCCCGGAAATCCGTGAGGATTTCAGCGAGCCGAAGCATCTTCTTCCTACGCATCAAAAAACCGTAGTTTTTTGATGCACTGAATCCCCCGCCCGGCGGGGGACTCCGGGAAATTCGGTTACGGCAGTATCAGCCGCACGCGGTAGGTCGTCTCGAGCGAGCGCATCTTTTCGACGAGCGCGCTGCTGGGCGACCCGTCGAACTCGAGCACCGTGTAGGCGTACGCGCCGCGCGAGCGGTTGATCATGTTGTCGATGTTGAGCCCCTCGCCCGAGATCAGCTGCGTGATCGAGCCGATGACGTTGGGCACGTTCTTGTGCAAAAGCGTCAGCCGCGGCCCGGCCGGGCGGGAGAGCGGGCAGTCCGGGTAGTTGACGGAGTTCACGATCGAGCCGTAGCGCAGGTATTCGTCCATCTGCTTGGCGACCATGCGCACGCAGTTGTCCTCGCTCTCGGGCGTGGAGGCGCCGAGGTGGGGGATGCAGATGACGCCGGTCGCGCCGATCAGATCGTCCGACGGGAAGTCGGTCACGTACGCGCGCAGAAGCCCGGTCGACAGCACGCCCTTGACCGCCTGCGTCGAAACGAGCCCGCCGCGCGAGAAGTTCAGAAGCGCCGCGGTCGGCTTCATCTTCGAAAGCGCCGCCGCGTCGATCATGTTGCGCGTTCCGTCCACCAGCGGCACGTGCAGCGAGATGTAGTCGCTGTTTTTGAGCACCTCGTCGATGTCGAGGCTGTGCGACACCGAGCGCGACAGCCGCCACGCGTGGTCGACCGAGATGTAGGGGTCGTAGCCGAGCACCTTCATGCCGAGCGCGACGCCGGTGTTCGCGACGAGCACGCCGATCTCGCCGAGGCCGACCACGCCCAGCGTCTTCCCCATCAGCTCCGGGCCCGTAAACTGGCCCTTGCCCTTTTCGACGAGCTTGTCGACCTCGTCGCCCCTGCCGGAGAGCGTCCTGCACCACTCGACGGCCTCGACGACGCGCCGGGACGCGAGCAGCATGCCCGTCAGCGCCATCTCCTTGACCGCGTTCGCGTTCGCGCCGGGCGAGTTGAACACGACGACGCCGCGCTCGGCGAGCCTGTCGACCGGGATGTTGTTGACCCCGGCGCCCGCGCGCGCGACGCAGCGCACGCTCTCGGGGATGTCCATCTCGTGCATGTTGGCGCTGCGCACGACGATCGCGTCCGGGTTCTGGGCGTACGCGTCGAAGGCGTAGTCGCTCATGTCGAGCACCGACTCGTATACCGGGGATATGGCGTTCAGCGTCTTGACTGCGTACATCACTTGCGCCCCATTTCAAAGTTCTTCATGAATTCGACGAGCGAGCGCACGCCCTCGACCGGCATCGCGTTGTAGATGCTCGCGCGCATGCCGCCGGTGGAGCGGTGGCCCTTGAGGTTCGTGAACCCCGCCTTCGTCGCGCCCTTGATGAATTCCGCGTCGGCCGCCTCGTCGCCGGTGCGGAAGGTGACGTTCATGATCGAGCGGCACGCGCGGTCGGCGACGGGCTTGAACAGCGCGCTCTCGT
>JAAYZL010000447.1 GCA_012514855.1 Clostridiales bacterium | reverse complement strand
TGCACGAGATCGATGCGTATCACGATGCACCAGCCCATCAGCAGATAGCAAACCATTGAAAAATGGTCGTATTTCTTCAGGTCTATGGCGTTGAACACGATTCCCAGAGCGGCCAGCACCCACACCAGGCTGAACAGAGACCAGCCCATGGCGGGGCTGTGCGCGCGTATAGGGCACAGGGCGATGGGCATGTAGGTGCCGGCGATCAGCAGGTAGATGCTGCAATGGTCCAGCACCTGCATGACCCGCTTTCCGAATACGGTTGGATGCAGCCCGTGGTAGATGCTAGAGATGGTGTAGACCAGCAGCATGCAGAAGCCGAACACGCAGCCGCTGACGACGGCAAGGGTGTTGCGATGCCGTATACCCGCGATGGGGCAGAGCACCAGGGCGATTATCCCCAGCGCGCCGCCCACGATGTGGGTCACCATGTTGCAGATCTCCTCGCCGCGGGTGTAATCCGGCAGGGCCCGCTGGGCAAGCGGCGTTCTCTTCATGACGTCATCTCCTGAGGTATATATTAAATACTGTATAATCTAGATATGAATACTATATTACATCATATCCCCAGAAATGTCAAGAGCAAAAAAAGAGCCGCCCGTGTGGGCGGCTCTCAGGATATTGACAAAGTCAACAGACTGACAGGCCGCTGAAAAGCCTGCAAGGCAAGGAGGCAAACCTGCAAATGAGGGAGCTTGCAAAGACGTAAGTGACCGAAATTTGCAGGTGCAGCTGACACGGCAAGCAGAAAACCCTTCCGATTTCCTCTTGTCGGAGGGGTTTTCTGTGTTTGCGGGCTTTCTCAGCGGTCTGAAGCCGCCCGTGTGGGCGGCTTGCGGTGTCTATGCCTTGCGCAGATCCGAAGGCCTGGACGTGGGCAGCGGCGTTTCACGGTTATCGTCGCCGTGGGGTACCGACGCGCCATCTGAGGCAAAGCTGAAAGGCGCGGAATCGATGCGCATGGAGCCCACGTTAGCGCCGCTGTTGATGTCTTTCGCGATCAATGTGGCCGAGAGCGTGCCGGAATAGCTGGCGCCGCTGCCGAAGCCGGTGACGAACTCGAAGTGAATGGAGAAATCAGAACCATCCGGATATGCCCGGCCGTCCATGATGCCTGAGATGTAGTATGTCTCGGTATCATCGTCCGAAACGATCATCATCACCGAGCATTCCCTGCTGTTGTCGATGGCGTATTTGGGATCGACGGTGGTGTCGGTTCCAACGTCCTCCGGGAAGACGAGGTAGAGCTCGTACAGCGTGTTCTCCGGGCTGTCGTATTCGTAGAAGGAGGCCTGTACCATTCCGTCCTTCACGTTGGAATACTCCGGCGAGCTGTCGTAGGAGAGGATGTGGGTCTTTCCCTCCAGTTCGATTTGAATGCTCAGATCGGTGTCGCTCTCGGGAACGCCGAAGTCGTCGAGTTCGCGATCCTCAAAGGGATCTTCGATGAATGGAAACTCCGGTTGTGTTTCCCCGAGCCCGTACAGGGGCAGTGCCGCGATCAGC
>JAAYZL010000446.1 GCA_012514855.1 Clostridiales bacterium | reverse complement strand
CGACCGCCGCGTGGTGGACGCTTCCCAACTGGCTCGAGACAGACTACGAGCGCGAGCCGGTCAAAAACGCCATGATCGGCCTCGCGCACATATTGCGCCACATCGCGCCGATCTACCTGATGTGCGCGCCGCAGGACATCTCGGTCGTCTACCACGTGCGCGACCCCTTCACGTGGAAGCCGACGATCTACCTCTACGACGCGCTGCCGGGCGGCGTGGGGCTTTCGGACCGCGTGTTCGAGATGGACAGGGAGCTGTTCATAAGGGCCCGGGAGATGCTCCGCGCGTGCCCCTGCGGGAAGGGCTGCCCGAGCTGCGTCGGGGCCACGGCGGGCGACGGGGCGAAGGAAGTGCTGTTGAACGTGCTCGACCGGATGCTGGGGGAGGGGTGAGGAATGGCGTTGGTTCGCAGGCTTATCCGCGAAATCTGGTTCCCCGCGCTGCTCGCCGGGGCGACGGCGGGGGCGACGGCGCTGGACATCCCGAACTACGGCCCGCACAGCCTCGGGATCATGGTTTTTCTGATTCCGCTGATCGGGTTCGCCGCGCTCGGGCTGGGCATCGGGGCGGCGGTCAAAAAGAAGTGGTTTCGCGCGGGTTTCTATGTGCTTGCGCTATGTGCCTGCATCATCTGCTACCGCATTCTTGCGGCCATCGACACCTATTGCCCCGAGTGCAGGGCATAGGAAAAAAGCCGAGGGGGGCTGCGCGGGGGCAGTGTGGCGTCAGAGCGGTTTGCCATAATGCGGGGGTGTATTGGCGTTTGCGCCGTCGGTGCCCCGGACCCGCATGTCGATATAGAACAGTTCCAGCAGCAAAAGGGACATATCCTCCCTGTTCGAGACGCCTCCCTTCCGGAAAACCGCGCAGATATCGCTGTCCTCCCTGAGCAGATTGTCCCGAATCCAGCCGCCCAGGAAAAGGTGATGAACGCCCAGATCGCCGTAGTCGCCATGAACAAGATTCCGCAGGGATTCGCTGTCGAACAGCTTCTCCAGGTCCGAAAAGCTCTTTTCAATCACATCGCACAGCCGCATCGCACACACCTCGCTTGTGCTGCTACTTTATACTACTTGATCCGAAATGTCAATACATGGTAATAATTCATAGTATCATTATTGCGAGGTGATTCAGATGAAGCCGCTAAAGCTGAAGGTAAGCATCACGTTGGACGAGGACGTGATCGCGAGAATCCGGATTCTGGCCGAGGAGAACGACCGCTCATTTTCGCAATACATCAATATCGTGCTGAAGGACTTTCTCGGCATCGAGCATAAACTCGGATAAAAAAAACGCGCCGTCCAAAGCGATTTGGACGGCGCGTTTTCATGTCTATCCGGTCAGTTCCACGTATTTGTCGACGAGCCGGTCGAACTCGTCGAGCGCGCGGTCGACGGCCTCGCCGCTCTCCATGTCCACGCCCGCGACCTTCAGCGCCTCGATCGGCGGCAGGCTCCCGCCCAGCGACAGGAACTTCTTGTAGCGCCCGACGGCGGGCGCGCCCTCCCCGCGGATCGCGGCCGCGAGCGCGATCGCGGCGGAGAAGCCGGTCGCGTACTTGTAGACGTAGAACGCGCTGTAGAAGTGCGGGATGCGCATCCACTCATACGCGATCAGCTCGTCCTGCTTAACCGACGAATAGTACTCGGCGTTCAGCTTTTTGTAGACCCCGTTCAGGCTCTCGGCCGTCAGCGCCTCGCCGCGCTCGGCCATCGCGTGGCTCTCGCGCTCGAACTCGGCGAACATCGTCTGGCGGAACACGGTGCCGCGGAAGCCGTCGAGGATATGGTAGGTCAGAAACGCCTCGGCCGCGCGGTCGTCTTTGTACCGGTCCATCAGCTCGAACAGCACGAGTATCTCGTTCGTCGTCGAGGCGACCTCGGCGGTGAACAGCGAGTAGCTCGCGTCGAGGTACGGCTGGCTTTTGTTGCTTAAGTAGGTGTGCAGCGAGTGGCCCATCTCGTGCGCGACCGTGAGCAGCGCGT
>JAAYZL010000445.1 GCA_012514855.1 Clostridiales bacterium | reverse complement strand
CTGCGAACAGGCTGAAGCCCAGCACCACGAGAACCAGAATGTCGATGATGTTCACTGACGAATCCCTCCGCTTTTCAAACTTGCTGTCCTTCAGCGTGCCCGTGGACTGCTATTTTTATCCAAAAAACTCCCAGTTTTTCCCGAAATTTCCGGGAAGCGACGCCGTGTTCCCCGCGCCGGTCACCGCCGCGCGGTCGCCGGTCGCGCCGTAGGCCCCGCCCTTGGCGCATCAGGGAAGCGATACCAGATACGCCATGTTCCCCGCGCCGATCACCGCCACGCGGTCGTCGGTCACGCCGTAGACCTCGCCGGGCGGCGTGTTCGGCGAAAACGCGGTCACCGAGCGGGACCCCGCCTCGGCCACCATGATCGTCCCGTCCGCGGAGAAGCCGTAGACGCGGTTCCCCTTCGCGACGAGCTTCGTGCAGCCGAACGGCATCCTGACCATCTGGTCCAGATCGGAGCGCACCATGCGCACGTCGTGCATGGTGTTCGAGCCGCCGTACTGCGCGTCCGGGACGAAGGCCATCATCGGGTTGTCGCTGATATCGTCGACCGCCGCGAGGTAGAAGCCGTAGACGAGCTTTCGCCTGGCCGGAACCTCGACGCCGGTGTAGTCGTAGACCTTCAGGTGCGTCGTGCCCGAGCAGACCACCTGCGCGGACTGGAACATCACCCGGTACATCAGCTGCTCCTTGTCCTTGATCGAGCCCGCGATCGTCCGGCCGGGCCGGTAGGTCGAGATCGTGCAGGTCGGGACCGTGCCGCTGGTGTCCAGCGTCATCGCCCAGAACAGCGCCTCGTTCGAGAAAAAGCCGTAGTCGACGACCGTCTGATCCGCGAACACGATCCGGTCGACCTGCCGCCCGCCGTTTTCCATCAGCACGATCGTCGAGTCGTGCTCGGGCGCGAGCAGCACCGCCGTGTATTTCTGGCCCGTGCGCGCGGAGAGCACGTCCTGCGACATCGGGTTCAGATAGGTCGCCGTGCCGAGCTCGCGGTCGATGATCGTGAGCGTCTTTCCCGACCACGCGGCGACCCCGGTTTCCCCCGCGTCAAACGACGCGTTCGCGCCGATCATGTACGTCCATTCGACGTCGCCGCGCGAGGAGACGGAGGCGAGCGAGCTCCCGTTGTAGCACACAAACCCGTCGCCGGAAACCTGCACGCCGACGTTTCCCGGAAGCGGAACAGCCCTGTATTCGCCATGCGCCGGCGCGCCCCACGCGGTTTTGGCGAGCCTCGCGCCGAGAAAGGAGAGTCCACAGACCACTGCGGCGATCAAAAGCGCGATTCCCCACGAAAGCCTGTCGGATTGTTTTCTCTCCATGGAATCCCCCTGATCGTCTTTCAGCCAAGCGGGGCGAGCGCGCGGTTTCGCCGCCGCTTTTTTCAAAAGCCCTTGAATGCTGAAACTATTGCTATTATAATAGATGGTGGGCTTTGTTGCAATCCTTCGGGCGGTTGAAATCGGGCAAAAGAACGATATTTCCACCTGAAAAGTCTCAAATGTTTCACATGAAACATTTTTCTTCCCAAAGCCCGCAAAATTGCGTCAAAGAGGGGAAAATGGCATCAAAAAAGCGGTTCGGGAGGGCGAGGCGGCGCCGCGGCGGGGCAAGGGTCGCGGTTGCGGTGCTTCTGTGCGCGCTCATGTTCTTCGGATATATGTACGCGCAATCGCGGATCGTGTTCGTCCGCTACGCGACGGTCTACATAGGGGATTTGCCCGCCGCGTTCGACGGCGTGACGATACTGTTCGCCGCGGACATCGACTTGAAGGGCCCCGGGGAGGCGCGCGCCGCGGCAAAGCTGTTCGACCGGCTTAAGATGCTGAAGCCGGACATGCTGCTGCTCGGCGGCGACTACGCGGGACCGCGGCTGCTCAAGCGGCTGAACGGCGACGGGGAGGAGGAGAGGGCCGCGTCCGCGCGCGACGCGTTTCTGACGTCCTTGAAGGACTTCCCCGCGCCGCTCGGGAAATACGCGGTCGCGGCGGCGGACGACGCGCTTCCGGAGCGGCTTCAAGGCTCGATGGACGCCGCGGGCATACGGCTCCTGGCGGACGCTTCCGCCGAAATCCACCGCGGGGGGGCGAGCGTGGCGGTCGTGGGGCTTCTGCCAAACAGCGGAAAGACCGCGTCGCTCGCCGGGAAATTTTCCGGGCGCGACTGCGTGATCGCCGTGATGCACAGCCCCGCGGAGTTCGCGCGCGCGGTGACCGCGGACGCGAGGGACGGCGGCGCGTGGGCGGATCTGCTGCTCGCGGGGCGCACGCACGGCGGCCAGATGCGCGTTGCCGGCCGGACGCTGCTCGAGCTGACCGAGCACGAGCGCCGCTGCCTCTCCGGCTGGCGCAAGGAGGGGGACGCGTTTTTGCTGACGACGCAGGGGGTCGGCTGCGAGGCGATCGACCTCCGGCTCAACACGCAGGCCGAGGTGCACTTCATCACACTCAAAAGGGCGGAGGCGTGATTTGGAATATTTATGCAATAACTGCCCGCGTTTATGCAATGTCGTTCGCGCGGAGACGGGAAATGGATACTGTCGGATGGGCGCGGACGCCGTCGTCGCGCGCGCGGCGCTGCACTTCGACGAGGAGCCGGTCATCAGCGGAACCGGCGGCTCCGGCGCGGTGTTCTTCTCCGGATGCGCGCTCCGATGCCGCTTCTGCCAGAACCGGCAGATCTCGCACGACGGATTCGGGCGCCGCGTGTCCGTCGAGGGGCTAAAGAATATTTATGCAAACCTGATCGCGGCCGGCGCGAACAACATCAACCTCGTGACCCCGTCGCACTTCGTCGAGCCGATCCTCGAATCGCTCGCGGGCGGGCTGCCGGTTCCGGTGATCTGGAACAGCGGCGGCTACGAGCGCGCGGAGACCGTCAAACGGCTCGAGGGACATGTCGACGTCTACCTCCCCGACCTCAAGTACCGCTGGCCGAACATCTCGGAGCGCTATTCGCGCGCGGGCGACTACTTCGAGCACGCGTCGAAGGCGATCCGGGAGATGCTCCGCCAGACCGGACCGGTCGCGCTCGACGAAAACGGGCTGATTCGGAGGGGCGTCATCGTCCGGCACCTGATCTTGCCCGGCCACGCGCGCGAGTCGATGGACGTGCTCGACTGGGTCAGGGAAAACCTTCCCGGCGCGTGGGTCAGCCTGATGGCGCAGTACGTGCCACTCGGCAACCTGATGAGCTTCGAGACGCTCAGGCGCCGGGTCACCGAGCTCGAGTACGAGTCGGTCGTCAACCACATGTTCTCGCTCGGCCTCGAGGACGGGTTCGTGCAGGAGCTGTCCTCCGCCGACGAGAAGTACATCCCGCGCTTCGACCTGACCGGCGTCCCGGACTGTTTCACGTGAAACAAAGCAGGAGGGCTACATATTGATGGAACTGCGCTTTTCCCCGCTGTTCAGCGGGTCGAGCGGCAACGCGATCTACGCCGGCTGCGACGGCGGGCATCTGCTGGTGGACGCGGGCGTGACGTGCTCAAGGCTGACGCAGGAACTCCGGCGGATCGGCATCTCCCCCGCGCAGCTCAACGGCATACTCGTGACCCACGAGCACATAGACCACATCCGCGGCGTCTCCGTGCTCTCCCGGAAATACGACATCCCCGTCTACGCGACCGAGGGCACCTGGGCCGCGATGGAGGACAAATTGGGCGGCGTGGCGGCCAAGAACGTGCGCGTGTTCGAGCCGTCCGAGGACTTTTACGTCGGCGGCATGAACGTCTCGGCGTTTGAGATACCGCACGACGCCGCGCAGCCGGTCGGCTATTCGATCGCGCTCGGCGGCGCGCGGCTGTCGGTCGCGACGGACATCGGCCACGTGCGCGAAAGCTGGCTGAAGGCGGTCGCGGGCTCGGACGCCGTCGTGCTCGAGTCGAACTACGACCCGGACATGCTGCGGGCCGGGCCGTACCCCTACGACCTGAAGAAGCGGATACTCGGGCGGCGCGGGCACCTCGCGAACGACGACGCGGGCCGCGCGGCGGTGGAGTTGATCAAGCGCGGCGCGCGCCAGATCGTGCTCGGGCACCTGAGCAGGGAGAACAACTTTCCGGAGCTCGCCGAGCGCTGCTGCTCGCTGGCGCTCTCAGCCGCGGGGATCGTGCCGGGCGAGGACGCGTCGGTGTGCGTCGCGAACCGCGACAGCCTGACGGGGATATTTTCGGTGAGCATGTGTTTCACGTGAAACAACGGTCAGGAGGGAAATTATGCGAATCCGTCTGATGCGGCGGAGCGAGGCGTACCTGCCGCTCGCGCTGATGCTGCCGGCGCTCGTCGGGCGCGCGGCAGACGTGCTCGCGCTGCTCGCGGCCTATATGCTGATGCGGCTTGCGACGCTCGCGGCCGCGGACGCGTTCCGGCGCGTCGCGGCGAACGAGCTTTCCCACCGCCGCGTGCGCGCGCACGCCTCGACGGCGCTGTTTCTGACGCTCGCGCTCTCTGCGGCGGCGTGGAGATGGGGGCCCGCCGCGTGGACGTGGCTGTTCGCCGCCCCGCCGGGCGCGCGCGAGTGGAATTATCTATGTGCCGCGGGCGGGCTGATGGCGCTCTCGCGGCTCAACGGCGAGCATTTGCGCGCCCGCGCGCAGGACGCGAGCGCGGAGCTGCTGGACTTCCTGAGCGCCGCGATGCTCTCCGCGGCGCTCGTGTCCGGCGAAATGCTGTGGCTTGCGGCCGCGGCGGCGCTCGGGGCGCTGCTCTCGTCGGTGATCGCCGTCTCGGTAGGCGGGTGGCCGCTGGGACTTCCGAGCGGCAAATTGCTTTTGCACGCGCCGGTCGCCGCGGCGCGGTCGCTCCTGTACCCGCTGCCGGGGCTGCTGCTCGCGGCGGGGTTTCTCCGCGCGGGCGCTCCGCACGCGGCCGAGGGATATCTGCTCGGGCTCGCGGCGTTCGGCTGCGCGCGCTCGACCTTCCGCCGGACGCCGGACGAGAGCGCCGGGCTGAACCTGTGGCTTATGCTCCCCGCCGCCGCGCTGTCGGCCGCCGCGCATTGGTTCCCCGAGGCGCGCGCCGCGGCGACGCTTTGTTCGATGGCGGCGCTGTGCGCGATGGCCGTGAACGCCGCGCTCTCGCCGCGCTCGCTCGCTTCGATGCTCCTGACCGCCGCCGCGTGCGCGAGCCTGCATCTCGGCACGGACTGGGCGCGCTGGGCCGGCGTCGGCGCGGCGGCGCTCACGGTCGCGGCGCTTCTGCCGGATATGAGGCTCGTGGGACTTCGAAGGCGCGCGCGACGGCGTAGAAAAAAGAACATACGTTCGGATTGATGGCACAAAGATGGGGGAGGCGCAGAGCGCTTCCCCCTCATTTGTATGGAATTCAGGCTTCCGGGGTCGGCTCGACGAGCTCAAATGTGTTGACGGTGGCCCAAATCCTCGCGCCGAAGCCCTCGGAGGCCTCCACCGCGCACGCGACGTCGAGCACGAACGCGCCGTCGCCGTCCGGGATCAGGTACGCCGTGTACGACACGCCCGACCTCGACGCGGTCAGCCTGCGCGCCGTCAGCCCAGCATCCCCGAGTTGAACCTCGCCTTCGTCGGCAAACCCGTCCTCGATGTACTCCGCCGCCGGCTCGCCCTCCGCCCGGCGAATCTGCAGATAGACGGGGCTGACCGCGCTGTCGGACGACGGAACGAGCAGATCGACGCCCTCCCCGACGCCGTTTGCGTAAAACGCGAAGCGGTCGACGTCGTAGTAGAGCGCGTAGCCGTTCCCCTCGGCGCGCTCCTCGTTGATCGCCTCCGTCATGCCCTCGACCTCGATTTCGCGCGTGCGCGCCTCGGCATATGCCGCGGGGACGAACAGCGCCAGCACCATGACCATTGCAAGCAGTTTTTTCATAAAAATCCCTCCAATCCGCCCGTTTAGACGAACGGGGAGAGGGGGAGGTTCCCCGGCGGGTCAAGCGCTTGACACACAATGGGCGTTGGTGTATTCTGGAAGAAGCAAAACGGGAAGGGAAGGGTTACAAACGATGAAAACGGCGGGATGGTTTGGGGTCATTGTGGCGGTTGCGCTGATCATTGTGGCGATTGCGCTTTCGGTGCCGGAGGACAAATTCCACGGGTCGGCGAGAAAGGACAATGTGTCGAGCTATTTCAACGGCGACGCGTACAACTACGCCATCGAGGCCGGGTTCCGCGGCGGGCGGATCGCGGGCATGATGGCGACGAAGGCGGCCGCGGGGTTCGGCGGGGCGGTGCTGCTTGCGATTTCGTTCATGGCGCTCGGCTACGTCGCGGACGCGGCGGAGCGGGACGAGGAGCGGGACAGGCGGCACAAGGAGCTTTTAAAACTTCTGGAAAAGGCGCCGGAATCGCAGGAATGACATAAAACCGCCTCGGGATCGGCTCCCGGGGCGGCTTTTCAGAGCCCGGCGTACCGCATGAGCAATTCCCGCACCTCTTCGGCCCCGCTCACCCCGTTGACGCCCTCGCGCAACTTCGCCGCGCCGGGCACGCCGGAGATGTACCACGCGACGTGCTTGCGCATCTCGAGCACGCCCTTTTTTTCGCCGTAGAGCCCGACCGCGAGCTCGAGGTGGCGCAAGGCCGTCCGCATGCGCTCCGGAAACGCCGGCGGGGAATACGGCTCGCCCTTGAGCGCCTGAGAGATTTCCCGGAAAATCCACGGGTTTCCCTCGGCGGCGCGGCCGACCATCACGCGATCGCAGCCGGTCTGCTCGAGCATCCGGATCGCGTCCGCGCCTGAGCGCACGTCGCCGTTCCCGAACACCGGGATTTTGACCGCGCGCCTGACCGCCGCGATGACCGACCAGTCGGCCGCCCCCCCGTAGAACTGGCTGCGCGTGCGCGCGTGCACGGCGATCGCCCCGGCGCCCTCCTGCTCGCAGATTTTGGCGACCTCGACGGCGTTGACGCTCTCCGGATTCCAGCCGGAGCGGATCTTGACCGTGACCGGGATGTTTACCGCCGCGTCCGCCGCCGCTCGCACGACCTTCGCGATCTGCTCGGGCTCCTTCATCAGCGCGCTTCCCTCGCCGTTTCCGGTGATCTTGGGCGCCGGACAGCCGAAATTCAGGTCGATGAACGAAAAGCCCGCGCCCTCGAGCCTCCGCGCGGCTTCGGCGACGAATTCCGGCTCGCGCCCAAACAACTGCAGCCCGCAGATGCCCTCGCCGGGGAAGCGGAACAGCAGTTCGCGGATCGCCCCGCTCCTCCCGTTCGAGTAGACGAACCCCTTCGCCGACAGCATCTCGCAGACGGCCCAGGCCGCGCCCTGCTCAAACGAAAGCAGCCGCGTCGCCGCGTCGGTCACGCCCGCCATCGGCGCGAGCCCGGCCCCGGCGGGGAGGTTCAAATCGAAGCGCATCTACCCCTCCCGGCTGATCTTCGAACCCGCCGGCACGGACTTCGTGATCCACGTGTTGCCGCCGATGACGCTGCCGCGCCCGATCGTCACGTCGCCGCCGAGAATCGTCGCGCCGGCGTAGATGATGACGTCGTCCTCGATGTTCGGGTGGCGCTTGATGCCCTTGACGGGGTTGCCGTGCTCGTCCTTCGGGAAGCTGCGCGCGCCGAGCGTCACGCCCTGGTAGAGCT
>JAAYZL010000444.1 GCA_012514855.1 Clostridiales bacterium | reverse complement strand
TTCAGCTCGTCGTAGTAGACGAGCGCGGCGTCGAGGCCGTTCTTCGCCAGAATCCCGCGCAGCTTCTCGATGCGCAGCTTGCTCTCCCCCGGATTGTAGTACGACATAAACAGTTCCTCCTTCTCTATGTTATAGAAAATTGTCGTCGAGCGGGAACATCGGCCGGGCGATCCGGCGGTGCCCCATGTCCCGAAGCCGCTCGGTCGAGCCGCCGCGCGTGAACGCGAGGATCGACCGCTTTGCGATCCTTTGAAGCCCGGGAAACAGATAGCCGAGCTTGACCACGATGATTTTATAGGGCCGCCAGTCGAGGCCGACCGACTCGAACACCTCCGGCCCGGTGACGGCGGTGCGGCGCTTCGTGATCAGAACGGTGACGTTGCCGCAGTCGAGCGTCGCGCTCTCGCCCGCGAACTCGCCGGTGTAGCCGAGTATCTCGCCGCGGTGGACGAGCCGACCGGTGATCGTCGCCCTTTCGCTGTCCGGCGCGAGCGAGCCGCCGACGGAAAGCGTCAGGGTGTCGCCGATCTCTGCCCGATAGCACTCGTCGACCGCCGCGGCGTCCATGATCCCGGCGATCAGCGCGTCCCCCGCGCCCATGCGCATAAGTAAGTTCAGCATGAACGCGCTGTCGCCCGCGGCGCCGGCGGTCGTGTTGTCGCCGCTGTCGGAGATGAACACCTGTCCCTCCGATTCCATCGCGCGGCGCACCGCCTCCTCCGGCTCGACCGCCTCGACGAGGAAGCGGAAGTCGCGCCGGGCGTCCCAGAACATCTTTGCCAGTCGGTCGGCGAGTTTCTGCGCCTCGGCTTCGTCGCTCTCGTGCGTGACGACCATGTTCGGGCCCATGTACGGCGCGTCGACCCACGGCTGGCCGTTGAACACCTGCGCGCAGAGGACGCCGGGGAGTTGCTCCATCCGGTCGGCCTCCGACATGATCGCGTTCAGCGGCGGGAGCGCCGTCTGCACCGCGTCGCCGGGGATCACGACCGGGGCGCGCGCCATCCTCGGCCGCGGAAGCAGCCCCTCCCGCACGCACTTGAGCAGAAGCCGCATGGCCTTCTGCTCCGTCTCGGCGCGGTCGACGTGCGGCGCGGTGCGGAAGCCGCAGACGACGTTCGCGAGCTCCGTCAGCCGGTCGGTGTTGTTCGCGTGAAAGTCCATCGCGACCGCGACCGGCACGCGAAAGCCGATCTTCTCGCGCACCCGTTCGAGTAGGTATTCCTCGCCGCTCTCGATTTCCTCGACGTACATCGCGCCGTGCAGGTACAGCCAGACGCCGTCGAGCCCGTCCGCGGGCAAAGCGTCGACGATGCCTCCGGCGAGCCGCAGAAAATCCTCCTTGGCCACCGGGCCGCCGGGCAGCGCGTGCGCGTACAGCGTCGGCACGATCTCGGCCCCGGCGTCCCGGAGCATCCCGCCGACGTTTACTTTCTCAAGCATGTCCCGGCCGTACGCGCGGTCGAAGTCGGCCTCGTATGTCCTGACCGGGGAGAGCGTGTTGCTCTCGCACTGAAGCGAGCCTATCGCGATTCTCATTTTCTTGAACTCTCATTCCGCGTCATGAACGCGTCGAGCGACACGACCAGCAGAAGCACGATGCCCCGTATCATCGTATTGTAGTAGCCCTGCAGCCCCAGGAACGCGAGTCCCTTGTAGAGCACGTAGATCAACAGGATTCCGCCGACGGTGCGCCGCACGCTCCCCCTGCCGCCGGTCAGGGGCGTGCCGCCGACGACGGTCGCCGCGACGCAGGTGAGCGACAAATCCGTCCCGTAGAGCACCGAGCCCGCGCGCATGAGGCACACGAACATCGCGCCCGCGATGCCCGCGGACAGGCCCAATATCGCGAAGATGCTGAACCGCGAGAAATTCACGTTGATGCCGGAGAGCTTCGCCGCGCTCAGGTTTCCGCCGGTCGCGTAGAGGTTGCGCCCGTAGCGCGTGTAGCGCATCACGTAGCTGGCCAGCAGCACGATCGCCGCGAAGATGTAGGTCAGGTACGAGATGCCGAGGAAGGTTCCCTTGCCCATCATCGTCACGAACGCGTTCGAGGTCGAGGCCATGTTGCCGTCGGTGAACAGGAGGCACCAGCCCTTGATCGCCGTCATCATGCCCAGCGTCGCGATGAACGGCGGGATTTTTCCGAACACGACGACGATCCCGTTGATCGCGCCGAACAGCGTGCAGGAGAGCGCCATGCCGACGAACGCGGCGAGTATGCCGACGGGCGTGTGGCCCCAGAGGTTCAGCAGGTAGCAGAAGAAGATCTGCGCCCACGCGAAGTTCGACGACAGCGACAGGTCGAACGCGCCGGTGATGATCGCGATGGTCATCGCGAGCGCCGCGACGCCGTAGATCGAGGCGTCGATCAGCACGTTTTTGATGTTCGAGAGCTGCACGAAGCTCGGCTTGACCGAGATCATCAGCAGTATGAACAATATGAACAGCAGAAGAACCGCATTCTCGCGCGCAAAGCGCTTGATTCCGGAGGCGCGACGCATTATTTGGCCACCTCCCTGAGCTTTGCCCGCTTGTTGATGGTGTCGAGGACCACCGCGACGATGATGACGACGCCGCGCACGATGAGCTGCTCGTTCGACTGCACCCCGAGCACGTTCAGCGCCGTCAGCAGAAAGCCGATGACGAGCACGCCGAGCACCGTCTTTCCGACGCTCCCGGAGCCGCCGGCCATCGAGGTTCCGCCGACCGCGACGCAGACCATCGCGTCGAGCTCGTAGTTCTGCCCCTGCAGCACCGACGCGGAGTTCACGCGGCTGACGACGAGCACACCCGCGAGCCCCGCGCACATGCCGCAGAGCATGTGCGAGAGCAGCCTGACCTGCCGGATGCGTATGCCGGCCATCTTCGCCGCGCTCATGTTCGCGCCGAGGAAGTACAGGCAGCGCCCGAACTTCGTCTTCATCAGGATCAACTGCATCACGACCGCGACGACGACGAAGAACGCGACTGGAACGAGGCCGATCCCGAACTGCTTGAACAGCCCGCTCTTGTACTCCGCGGCCTGGAACATGCCCTGCACGACCGCCTGCGCGACCGCGCCGACGACGATCTGCATCGCGAAGGTGATGATGAAGCTCTCGCCCATCCTGCCGTTGACGATCGCCATGATCGAGCCGTTGAT
>JAAYZL010000443.1 GCA_012514855.1 Clostridiales bacterium | reverse complement strand
GGCACGAGCTCGGGATCGATGTCGTCCGCGAAGATCTCGTCGAGCGAGGCCTTCATCACGTCCCGGTAGAGCTTCGTGTCCGCGCAGGTGTCCTTGAACCCGTCGGGCATCCAGTAGTTGACCGCGCAGGGCTTTCCGGTCCGCTTCGCGAACTCGAGCGCGATCTCGCGGCAGCGCTTGCCGTGCTCGATCCAGAAGCGGCGCTTGTTTTCGTCGAGGCTTGCGAGCGAGAAATCCCCGTCCATCATCGGGTGGGAGAAGAACGTCGGGTTGAAATCGAGCCCGATCCCCTGTTCCCTCGCCCAGTCCGCCCACGCCCGGAACTGCTCGATCGTATACCGGTCGCGATCGACGTCCTTGCCGCCCTTTTCGGCGTAGGACGCGTGCAGGTTGAACTTCGTCTCGCCCGGTATGCACCGCATCGCGAACTCGGCGTCCTTTCTAAGCTCGTCCGCCGTGCGCGCGCGGCCGGGGTAGTTGCCGGTCGTCTGGATGCCGCCGGTCAGCGCGCCCGACCCCTCGAAGCCGATCACGTCGTCGCCCTGCCAGCAGTGCATCGAGATCGGAATCCGGTCGATCCTCGCGATCGCCTGATCGACGTCGACGCCGAATTCGGCGAACGCCGCCTTCGCGTACTCGTAGCCCTTGACGATCTGCTCCCTGTCCATCATACCTCTCCTTTCGGCTCGTCGCCCTCGTGCAAAAAGACCCGCCGCATCAGCGGCTGCGCGCCGGTGACGGGGTCCATCTCCATGACCATGACGTCCTTCATGTACGCGTTCCAGCGGTCGACTACGGCGCTTTCGGCCTGCACCCGCCGGGCTTCCGCGATGCTTTCGCACTCGTAGTAGCCGAACAGTTCGTCGCCGACGTTCCAGATCGTGTAGTTGCGAATCCCGGCCTCGTTGAGAACCCCGGTCATCTCCGGCCAGATCTCGTCGTGCCGCCGGACGTACTCGTCCAGCATGCCCGGAAGTACTCTGGCTCTCCACGCGTATCGATCCATGCTCGCCCTCCCATGCACCGTTGTTGTCCCCGCCAAACGCGCGCAACGACGCGCGGCGCTCCGGCGTCGCGCTTGCAAAACCGGGGATTTCGTGTTAATATAATGGTATTCCATGTCGCGATCGCGGTAGTATATTGAAGTATAGCGCCGTTAAACGCCGAATGTCAAGATCAGTTGTTGTGCTTGGATATACGGAAATTGTGTTTGGGAGGGATCGCGATGTCCGCACCGGAGCCCGTGAGCCTCAACTACGAGCTGGACATCCTTTCGGAATCGACGTGGATCATGGCGACGCCCGACCCGGCCGTCAAGCAGTCCGCCCCGCACGTGATGGAGGTCGGGGAATTTTTCGCGCGGGAGAGGTATTATACGAGGCGGCGCAACCTGCCCTCGTTCCTGATCAAATACACCCTGAGCGGCGCGGGATTGCTCGAGTACGGCGGCCGGGAAGAGCCCGTTCCCGCGCGGCGCGCGTTCTGGATCGACTGCATGCATCCGCAGTATTACAGAACCGATCCGGGCGAAAAGCACTGGAACTTCGCCTGGGTGCACTTCTACGGCCCCGGCTGCGCGAAGTGCTACGAGTGGTTTCTCGCGGAAAATGGCGGCTCGAATATCGTCGAATTGCCGGTCGACACGAGCGTTCCGGGGCTGATCCACAGGCTTTCGTCGATCTACCGCGGCGGGGACAACACGCTGCCGGACGACGTCGAGGCTTCGGCGCTCGTCGCGTGCATCATGGCCCAGTGCGTCAAGGCGGCGAGCCACCGGGGGCCGGGCGACGCGGAGAAGATGCCCGCCTCGATCGCCGACGCGCGCGCGTATCTGCTCGAGCACTACCGCGAGCCGGTGACGCTCTCCGACCTCTCGGCATTGGTGTCGCTCGACCGGTTTTATTTTCAGAAGCAGTTCAAGCGGTACACGGGCCTGTCGCCGAAGCGGTTTCAGGCGCTGCTTCGCCTGAACCGCGCAAAGGAGTTGCTGCAGACGACCGACCACCCCGTCAGCGAAATCGCCGGGATGGTCGGCGTCGAGAGCGCGAGCCGGTTCATCAGCCTGTTTCGGTCCTATGAGGGCGTCACGCCCGGCGAATACCGCGAGAAGTGGCGGCGGAAGTAGCGCGCGGGACGAGAACGCCGTTGACGACCAGATAGACCGCGACGACAATCGAGCCGCCGATATCC
>JAAYZL010000442.1 GCA_012514855.1 Clostridiales bacterium | reverse complement strand
TGAAGTTCCGTTATATGGACCTGATGCACGCCGACGAGGCGGCCCAGCAGGTCTATCACGGCTTGGTGCTGAACATCGGCAGCATAGCCAAGGCGGAACCATCGCATCCCTGGGCGCAGTACCACAACCCCGCCACGTATCGCGGCACCCACACCATCTCGATTCCGCGGGAGGAGCTTCCCAAGACCGGCACCGTCCGGATTTGGTTCCCCATCCCCATCAACAACGGACCGCAGACCGGGGTCACCGTCGAGTCCGTCACCCCGGAAAAATGGATGAAGCTGCCGCCCAGCGTCGATCAGGACATCGGCCTCGTGTACATGGAAGTCCCGATGGAGGAACTGGCGGAGGATCTGTTTATCGAGGTCAGCTTCACCTTCAGCCATTCCGAGCAGCGCTTCACCGTTGACCCCGCCAACGTCGGGGAGTATGACAGGGATTCCGAGCTCTACCTGCGCTATACCCGCTCTTTTGGCAATACCGAAGTCTCTCCGGAAATCCGCGAGATGGCCCAGGGCATCGTCGGCGAAGAAACGAATCCTTATCTCGCCGCCCGGAAAATCTATGACTACATCGTCGGGAATGTGACCTATTCCTTCATGCCGCACCTCGCGTTCTGGCCTCGCACCGAAATGACCGAATCGACCTATGTGCACCAATACCAGCGGGGCGATTGCGGCGCCCAGTCGATGTACTTCACCGCCATGTGCCGCGCTCTGGGCATTCCCGCGCGCACAACCGGCGGCTGGCAATTGTTCCGCGGCGAATTCAGCAGCCATTTCTGGGCGGAGTTCTACCTGCCCAACTATGGCTGGATTCCCGTGGACACCTCCGCCGCCCAAATCGCCTTGTACCCAAAGAATGTCGCTGATGAGGACCGGCAGACCTTCATCGATTTTTACTTCGCCAGCCAGGATTCCATGCGCTGCGTGGTGCAGAAGGACACGGATGTGCCGCTCATCTCTCCCGCAGAAAGCACGGTCTTCTTCCCCTCGACCATCCAGGTGCCGACCGTCGAGTATTCCTTCCCGACCGACGAAATACTGAACGGGGCGTTTCTCGACCACTGGACAATGAAGTGCGAGAAATTGACGCAGGGGTAGAAGGGCAAAGAACATATCGGGAATCGCGGCACCGCTTGAGTAAATTGAGGGAGGACCCCTGCCTATGCGTCGCAGGTTGTTTGTTTCGCTGCTCGTCCTGGTGTTCTTATCGCTGATCGCAGGCCCGTATTCGCAGGCGGCGGAGTCAACCGTCGGAGCCGATGCGGCCGCATGGGGCGCCGACGGCTTCTTTGACATCCATTTCTTTGACTCCGTCCACGTATCGCCCGACGGCGGGATGGTGGTTTTCGAGGTGGGCAAGCCGAACATCGCCGGCGAAGCAAACGAATGGCAGCAGCAGATGTTTCTTGCGGATCTGCATGGAGAGACAAAAGCACTCACCGATTTGGAGAGCTCCGGCATGGGCCACATGAGCCCGCAATGGTCCCCGGACGGCACCCTCATTTCCTACATAGCGCCGGGCGGCGACGCGTCGAATCTCTGGGTGATGGACCCAGCCGGCCAGCGGAAGACGCAGATCACGCACTCCGCAACCGGCGTTGTGAGCTATCAATGGTCGCCGGACGGAAAGCGCATCGCGTATACCTCGCCGGACAGCCCGAGCGAACAGGAAACCGTGGCGTCCCTCCAGAGCGATGCGCGCGTGTTGGACGAGAATGTGCATCAAATCCAACTGTGGATGGTCGACATGGAGGAATCCGGCGGAGAGCACCGGGAACGGCGCCTGACGTCCGGGGACTTCAGCGTGCGCTCGTTCGATTGGTCCTGCGACGCGCGGTTCATCGCGTTCTCGCACACGCCCTCGCCGGAGGATAGCGACTTGTTTCGTTCGGACGTCGAGCTGTTGAACTGCGAAAGTCTTGAGATCACCCCCGTCGCCAATGCCTCCGAGGCGGAGAGCCAGCCCAAGTTCTCGCCGGACGGGCAGTGGATCGCCTACGTCAAGGCCGATCCGTCGAACTTCGAGTATTCCGAAAACGTCGTCTACATCCGGTCGCAGGTGACCGGGCAGGTGAGCAAACTGGCCGAAACCGGCAATCAATCCCCCACGCTGTTCGGCTGGTCCGGGGACGGCCAGGGGATCTACTACGGGGAAATGGACGGGACGACCTATATGCTCGGGCATCTGCCGGTCACGGGCGCGCCGCCCGAGAGGTTGTCGGACGACTCCGTGCCGGCCGTCGGCAGTTTCAGCCTGAACAGCTCCCGGCAGATGTTCGGCTTCATCGGGTGCGGAACCTCCGATCCCTACGAGATCTACGTGTCCCCCGCCGCAAACTGGGAACCTCGGAAGGTCACCGGCTTCAACGACGCCCTGCTCGATCGGCCGCTCGGGAAGACCGAGGTCCTCCGTTGGAAGTCCGCGGACGGGCTGGAGATCGAGGGCCTGCTGACATACCCCGCGGATTACCAGCCCGGCAAGAGCTATCCCCTTCTGACCTGCGCGCACGGCGGGCCGGTGTTCGCCTTCACGCAGACGTATGTCCCCGCGGATGTGGCTTATCCGGTCGCGGCGTTTTCCGCCGACGGATACGCCGTGTTCCGGCCGAACATCCGGGGCTCCGACGGCAGGGGCGGGGACTTCCGCAAGGCCAACATACTGGACTGGGGCGGGATGGATTATCAGGACTTGATGTCCGGCATCGACCACATCGTCGATTTGGGCGTGGCCGATCCCGAGCGGCTGGGGATCATGGGATGGAGCTACGGCGGGTACATGACCGCCTGGTCGATTTCGCAGAGCGACCGCTTCAAGGCCGCGTCGGTCGGTGCGGGCCCGGTGGATCTGGTGGGCATGACGGCCTGCGATCTGTATGAGGCCATCACACGGTACTTCGGCGGCTGGTATTGGGACGGGTACGACACATACGTCGAGCACTCGCCGATCCGCTATGTGCAGAACGTGCAGACGCCGACCTTGATCCAGCACGGCACGGAGGATTCCCGGGTGCCCCTCGCGCAGGGGTTGATACTGTACAACGCGCTGAAGACCCGGGGCGTGCCCGTCGAAATGGTCGCGTATCCGCGCTCCGGGCATGTGGTGATGGAGCCGAGGCTGATGGCCGACGTGCTGTCCAGAAACCTGCAGTGGTTTGAGGAAATCATCCCCGCGGGCGGCAGATAGCGCCCGCCCCGGCCTTGATCATCGGGGGCGAATCCCTATGCTTCTTCCATAAACTGCCGCCGGGGAGGTGCGAAAACCTATGCCGACGACCATACTCGTCGCGGAAGACGAGCGGGACATCCGAAATCTGCTGCGAATTCACCTTGAGGAAAACGGCTATGCGGTTGCCGAGGCCCGGGACGGAAGGGAGGCCTGGGCGCTGTTTTCGTCGCGGGAGATTCACTTGGCGATTCTCGACGTGATGATGCCGGTTCTGGACGGCTTCAACCTGCTCCGAAAAATCCGGGAGATCAGCACGATTCCCGTGATCTTCCTCACCGCGAGGGCCGACGACATGGACAAGGTGTTGGGCCTCGGACTCGGTGCGGACGACTATCTTTCGAAGCCCTTCTCCGTCGCCGAGCTGCTGGCGCGCGTTGGCGCGCAGCTTCGCAGAAGCGGCGAATATCTCAAGCCCCGAGAGGCGGCTGCCGCGACCGTTCGCTACGGGGATTTGTCCATTGACAAGGACAGGTGCTGCGCCTACAGGGATGCAGAGATGATCGAGCTCGGCGCAAAGGAATACAGGCTTCTCCTGCACTTCATGGAGCATCCCGAAAGGGTTTTTACGAAAAGGCAGCTCTATCAGGCGGTGTGGGATGGGGATTACTATTGCGACGACAACACGGTGATGGTGCACATCAGCCGCCTGCGCGCGAGGATCGAGCCGGACCCCCAGAACCCGCGGTACATAAAGACCATCCGCGGCATCGGCTACAAGCTCCACGACACCGGTGCAAGGGCATGAGAAGAAAGCTGTCCACGCAATTCCTGACGAATTATCTGATCGCCTTTCTGCTGAGCCTCGCGGCGACGGCGCTCGCGTTTGCGCTGCTGTCCGTTGCGAGCGGGCGGATTTCGGCGACGCTCGCGAAAAACAAATACCCCGCGAGCTCTATCCTTAGGGAGGATTACACCGAGATCGACGCGTCCCCGGTCGTTCAAAACGGCGGCGGCGTGCAGGTTGTGGACAGGGAGTACCGGGTCGTCTATTCGAGCGGGCTCGACACGATCGGGAAGACTCAACTGAGCGCGGGAGAATTCACGGAGTTTCTTCTGCAAAGCAAAGACAGGCCCTACCACTACGACGTCGCCTATGCGCCCGAGGGCGGGTTCTGGCTGATCGTGACCTTCCCCACCTCCATTCGGCTGGATTTTTCGATGTTCTACAACAAAGACGCGGCGCCCGGCGACTTTGCGCGCGCCGGCGGCGTGCTCGCGGCGGTCGCCGCGGTCTATCTGCTGCTGCTCGCCGCGCTCACGCTCGTGTTCTCGAGGATCACGGCCGCGGGCATCGTCAGGCCGCTCCGAAAGCTCTCGGACGGAACGAGGCTTTTGCGCGAGGGCGACTATTCCGTGCGGGTGGATCTGCGCCTGAAAAACGAATTCGCCGAGCTGCAGGATACCTTCAACGCGATGGCCGAGCGCATCGAGCGCGAGATGGCGCTCCGGAAAAAGTCCGAGCAGGACAGGCGCCGGCTGATCCTCGACATCTCGCATGATCTGAAAAACCCGCTGTCGAGCATATTGGGCTATGCGGAACTCTGCCAGCGGAGCCCGGAGCTTCCGCAGCGGGAGCGCGAATACCTGCGGGTGATTGAGGACAACGGCCGCAGGGCAAACCTGCTGCTGAACGACCTGTTTGAACTCTCTCAAATGGACAGCCCCGAGTTTTCGATCGAGCCGGTCAGAACCGACCTCTGCGAATACCTCCGGCAAGCCTTGGGTGATCTGCTGCCGCTTTTCGACAGCGCCGGATTTCAATATGCCTTCGACATCCCCGAGGACGGCGTCTGCGCCTTGATCGATCCCGCCCGGTTCGGGAGGATTCTCCAGAACCTCGCGGACAACGCGGTGCGGCACAACCCGCAGGGCACGGCGGTCTGCGTCCGGCTGTCCGTCGAAGGCGGCATGGCCGTCATCGAATTTTCCGACGACGGCGTCGGAATCCCCGCGCACCTCTGGGAGGACATCTTCAAGCCCTTTGTCCGGGCGGACGATTCCCGCAGCGCAAAGGGCGGAAGCGGGCTCGGCCTGTCCATCGCAAAGCGAATCGCCGAGGCGCACGGCGGAAGCCTTGCGTTCCGCGCGGGAGAACCCCGGGGCTCGGTGTTCATAATCGCTCTCCCGACGATTTAAGGCGGATTTAAGGTTTTCGAGGGCCGCATTTCAGGTTCGTCTGCCAGAATGGCAATGGACCTGAAATACGGCTTTTTTGGGGGGCGGGCGATATGAAGATTGTCGCGATCAACGGGACGGAGCACAGGGGCTGTACCCACCACATCAAGGACCGCTTTCTCCGCACATTGCGGGACGGCAGCGTAATTTCCGAATTCTGGCTGCCCGGGGATTTTCCGCACTTTTGCCGCGGGTGCAGGACCTGCTTTTCCGAGGGGGAGGGCCTGTGCCCGCACGCGGCGGACGTGCTGCCCATCTGGAGCGCCATGCGAGAGGCGGATCTCATTGTGTTCGCCTATCCGGTCTATGTGTCGGGGGCGCCGGGGCAACTCAAGGCGCTGCTGGACCACCTGGCGTGCCACCACACGGTGCACAGGCCCGACCCGGCGATGTTCGAGAAGCGGGCGGTGCTCCTCACGCAGAGCTCCCGCTCCTCGAACCGTCCTGCGCAGAGGGAGGTCGCCACGAGCCTTGCATGGCTGGGCGTCCCGGACGTCCGGGCGCTCGGCTTTCGGCTGAAGGGCGCGGCGGACTGGGACGCGCTTCCGGAAAGCCGGCGCAGGAAGATCGACGCGAAGGTCGAAGCGCTTGCGCAGAGGTATCGCGATGGAAAGCCCTCGCGCGAGAACCTCCGGCAGCTCATGCTGTTCGCCGTCGGAAAGCGCATGATCCGCCGCGGCCTCAAGCGCGATGAAACGCCGAACGCGGACGCGCGGCACTGGCGCGCGCACGGCTGGATATGAAGCCGGAACTGCGTTCGGGGCGCGAGCCGCCCCATCTG
This sequence comes from Clostridiales bacterium, assembly GCA_012514855.1. The sequence goes on along the minus strand of JAAYZL010000442.1, from coordinate 3,757 downwards.
GAGATTGCTTTGACGCGTCTTGCGTTGCGGCTGTTCGGCAGGGCCGTCTACGGGGAGTACGCAAATCGGCTGCCGCTCCTGGGCGACGAAATGGTGCTGGACTTCGGGTGCGGCATGGGAACGGTCGCGCATTATGTAGCGGCGAAATTGCCACAGGGGCATCTGACCTGCGCGGACATCTCGGACCGATGGCTCGACGCCTGCCGGAAGACGCTCCGCGGGCGCGCGAACGTCTCCTTCGAATCCGCAATCCCCAAGGGGCCCTTTGATTTGATCTACTGCCACTTTGTGCTGCACGATATTCCCGACGGCGAGCTCGAAGCGGTGCTGCCGGCGCTTTCGGAGAGCCTGCAGCCGAACGGTCTGCTCGCCTTCCGGGAGCCGCTGCGGGAGACGGCGAAGCTGGCGCGCATGCAGGTGCTCCTCGGGCAGAGCGGGCTGTCCAGAAGGGACTGCCGCGTCACCGACGTCCCGCTGATGGGCAACGCGCTCGAGTGCATCTATTTTAGACGATAACGGAGGTTGTATATATGATTCTGACCATCGCATTTCTGCTTCTGACGGCCTCGTCCGCCGTTGCCCTCGCATGGGTTTTGATTCTGTCCATCTGCCGCGCCGTCACGCCGGCGCGGAAAAAGGCACATCCGGGACAGCTCCGCAGGCTCAAGAGGGCGGCCGCGTTCCTGGCCGTGTGCGTGGCCGTCAATGCCGGGCTGGTCGCCTTCTCGCAATACGCGGCCTCGACACCCCCCATCCCCGGCGAAGACAGCGTCGCGGAGCTCACGCAACTCGAGCTGAACGGCACAAAGCAGTGGATCAGCATCCGCGGCGACGACAAGGCCAACCCCGTGCTGCTGTTCCTCGCCGGCGGCCCCGGCGGAAGCCAGCTCGCGGCGGTGCGGCACGAACTTGCGGAGCTTGAAGAGCGCTTTGTCGTCGTCGGCTGGGATCAGCCCGGCTCCGCGAAGTCCTATTACGCGGCGCGGGAGATTGCGCCGGAGACCTATATCCGGGACGGCCACGCGCTGACCGAGTATCTGAAGGAGCGCTTCGGGCAGGAAAAGATCTACCTCGTCGGCGAATCCTGGGGCAGCGCGCTGGGAATCTTCCTGATCGACCGGTATCCCGAGAACTACCATGCGTTCATCGGCGCGGCGCAGATGGTCGACTTTGGCGAGACCGAGCGGATGGACTACGCCCGGGCCATGCAGATCGCCCGGGAGAGGGGCGACGCCGCGCTGATTGCGACGCTCGAGGCAAACGGCTCTCCACCCTACTACGGAGAGGACGTCACGTGGAAGATCGGGGCGTACGTCAACTACCTCAGCGACCATATGGCGCGCAATCCCGCGATCCATAACCCGGGCTACGAGACCATTCGCGACATCGCGTCCCCGGAATACGGGCTGCTCGACAAGATCAACTATGCCCGCGGGATCATCAACACCTTCAACGGCGTCTACCAGCAGCTTTACGACATCGACCTGCGGACGGACTTCGCCAAGTTGGACGTGCCGGTCTACTTCTTCGAGGGCAGGCACGACGTCAACGCGCCGCCGTCGCTGGTGGAGGAATATATGTCCGTCTTGGACGCCCCGGAAAAGGAAATCGTCTGGTTTGAGCATTCCGGGCACAGCCCCTGGATCAACGAGCCGGAAAAATTCGTCGAGGAATTGATGGAGCGGTTTCGGCCCGGCCTCGGGGAGGTGAAATCATGAAAAAAGCAGGTCTGACTCTGTTGGTGCTCGCAATCATCGCGCTGAGCTTCTTCGCCGTCAACAGCCCCAAGGGAACGGTCCGCGAGGAGTTCTCCGAAACCGGCTGCAGGCTGGAATTTGACAAGTGGAGCGAACGGAGCAACTGCGAGCTGCCGCTGCGCCGGGGCGACGAGCTTCGGGTTGCGATTGTCCTGGAAAGCGGAACGCTCGCGCTGGACATCCACGACGGCGGAACCGAGGCCTATACGGGAAACGGCCTGGGCACCGGCACGTTCACGGTGAAGGCCCCCGAAGCGGGCGAATATGTGGTTGTGATACGGGGCGACGGTGCGACCGGAAGCATCGAGATCGACAACCTGTCGAGGTAGCGTTTGATGAAAGGATCGTGTGCGGGAAGGGAGGTGCGTATTGTGCTGATCATCTTGGCTGTTTTGCTTGGCTGTATACTCGTTCTTGCCGGAGTTCTGCTCGCGTGGAGTCCGGGAAAGCCTGCGTCTTTTCTGGATGAGAACGGCACGGTGCTTGAGGGCAGCATTGCGGAAAAGCTGCATGTGAATATCGGCGGAGTGGAGCAGGGGATGTTCATCCGGGGCAGGAATACGAAAAACCCCGTGCTGCTCTTTCTGCACGGAGGGCCCGGCATGCCGGAGTATTTTCTGGCCGAAAAGTATCCGTCCGGCATGGAGGATCATTTTACCGTCTGCTGTTGGGAACAGCGCGGCGGAGGGCTCTCCTATGGTTCCGGCATCCCGGCGGAGAGTATAACCGCGGAACAGCTCGTATCCGATGCGATCGAAGTGACAAATTATCTGCGCAAGCGCTTCGGGCAGGAGAAAATTTTCCTGATGGCGCACTCCTGGGGATCATTCCTCGGCATCCGGGCGGCGGCGCGGGCGCCGGAATTGTTCCACGCCTATATCGGTGTGGCGCAGGTTTCACAAATGCTCGAATCGGAAAGATTGGCGCATGCGCATATGCTGGCGCAATATGCGGCGGCGGGAGACGAGAAAATGGTGAAAAGGCTGATGGACTTTCCCGTCGCGGAATCCGAATCCGCGGTGCGTTCGTTTTTCATTTCCAATCTGCGCGATGAAGCCATGCACAAACTCGGCATCGGCACAATGCGCAGCATGAAATCCGTCGTCACCGGCATCTTCCTGCCCGTCATGCAGTGCAGGGCGTATACGCTCGGGGAAAAAATAAACATCTGGCGGGCCAAGGCGTTTCTCAGAAGCGATACCGGGCTGCTGGACGAGCTTTTCTCCACCGATTTGACGATCAAAGTTCCGCGGCTTGAAGTGCCCGTCTATTTCTTCGGCGGCATACACGATTACACGGTAAACCACACCTTGACAAAATCCTATTTGGAGCAACTGCAGGCGCCGGCAAAGGGGCTGTACATATTCAAGGAGTCCGCGCACAGCCCCATGTTCGAGGAGCCGGGGAAATTTATACAGGTTATGGTGGAGGATGTGCTGAACGGGAAAACGGCTCTCGCCGAGAAGCCGTGAGGGTTCCCAAAGCGGGCGCATATGGGATTCTCAAGGCGGCGCATGCGATCAATAGGGAGGCGATGGTCTTGGGCTTGATTTTGCTCGTCGCGCTTGTTGCGCTGGAAATTCTGTTGGCGATTTATCGCTTTAAGGCGAAGGCGATCCACAATCGCACGACCGCGGCCTTCCGCATTGCGGAGGTCGCGGCGATGGCGGCGCTCTGCGTTCTGTCGGTCTTCCAATGGGGCTTGCGCTATTACGCGCTCGCCGCCGTCCTCGCGCTGGCGGCGGCGGGCAGTCTGCTGTCCCTCGCCCGGAGCGGCAAGGTCCAATACACCCATACCCGCGTCGTCCGCAGGCTGGCCGGGATGGCGCTGTTGCTCTTTGTCGCTTTGCTGCCGGCCATCGTGTTTCCGGAATATGCGCCGCTGCCGACCACCGGGGCGCATGCCGTTCAAAGCTCCGTGGATTTCTTTACCGACGAAAACAGACTCGAGACATACAACGACAAAGGCGAAGCGAGAAGGCTTGTCGTGGAGTTCTGGT